>JBDLJV010000282.1:0-1588 GCA_039714175.1 Actinomycetota bacterium | reverse complement strand
CAGGTCTGAGCAGGACCGCAACATCGGGCAGCACGAGAGCCGTGTCCTCCACGAACACAGCGTCGGGATGCTCTGGGAGTCTTGGGAGTTCCACGACCTGGACGTCGAGGGAGCGGAGTATCTCCAGGTATGCCTCGTGCTGGGCGATCGCCCGGTCGACGTTGATCGATTCCCTGTCGATGTGGGTCAGCTCGCACTCGCTCAATTCCGGACCTGTTGGACGAGTGATGGCTATGAGCATGACGGGACTCTAACCATGGGTGAACGGCCGCATCGATCGTCGGTCAGTTCCGGTGCTGTAACCGTGCTGCGAGCTGCCGGACAGGTTCGTCAAGTAGCTCGAACAGATCCGATGCTTCGAATACTCGTGCCGGCCGTCCTCGCCGACCGCGCCGGAGGGGCCGCTCTGTCACGATGCCGCGTGTCTCAAGTCGCCGCAGAGCTTCGAGGGCGGCGACGTCGCTGATCTTGTAGAGCAGCGCAACCGTGGCGGCGTCGAGTACAGGGTGTTCAGTGAGTTCAGCGACGATCCTGTGGTCCACCGATCCGGCTCGCACGTCCGACACAAGACTGGTCCATCGGTCATTGAGATCGGCGAGTGCATCGGCAAGGAGAAGGCTGTACGCACATGCACTCTCAACAAGCCGCAGGAAGGTATCGATCCATATGTCCGGTTGACCGTTCCGATACGCGACAAGCCCCTCGATGTAGGTCTCCCGATCGTCATCGATGATCGGGCTCAAAGGAGGAGCAATCGTGGTCAGCACTCCTCGAGAGGCGAGGATCCAGTAGATCAGGACTCGCCCGATTCGCCCATTGCCGTCCGCGTAGGGGTGGATCGACTCGAACTGTGCGTGTGCAACTGCAGCGTGGACAATCGGGGGGAGTTCAGCACCGTTGGTGAAGGCAAGGAGGTCCTCCATGAGGTCATTGACGTGCTCTGGAGGCGGCGGGATGAAGTCTGCGCCGAAGGGAGCGTCCGCGCGGCCACCGATCCAGTTCTGTTCACATCGGAAAGCACCGACGTTCTTCTGCGGCTGCGGACTGCTCTCCATCACAGCACGATGCCAGCGGTGGAGGTCGTCAATTGTCAGACGCTCGTGTCTCGCTGACAAGGCATCGGCCATGATCTCCATGTTGCCGAGGATCTGGCTCACCGACCGGTCATCGATGTCCGTTGGGCTGTGGTGAGCCTCGTAGATCCGCCGAGTTGACATGATGAGACCCTCGACACGAGATGACGCGATGCCTTCGGAACGCGTCAACGTCGGTCCGATCGGCGTGAGAGACGGGTCCGCCACGGTTCTCGCCAGCAGCCGTTCGACAGACCTCAAATCGCCTGGATCGCCGGGCCGAAACCCAGAATGCAGCTTCTTCGGCACGAAGACTTCGATGGACCCGCGCCTTGTTGGATCGAGGCGTGAGGTCCACTTTTGGGTCTCGTACGTTCCGGTTTCAAACATGCTTGCCTCTCCTGTCTTGACAAACTACCTCAATTCCATAATCAAAACAAGATTCACTTAGAAAAAGAGAGTAGTTTGCCAAGCGAGGGATCGATATCTGGAACCGATCAGATCTGCGATCGGTC
>JBDLJV010000281.1:0-1620 GCA_039714175.1 Actinomycetota bacterium | reverse complement strand
CCCGAGCGTCTGGCCATTCTTCCAAGGGCGTACCAACTGGCGCTCGCAGTTTTCGGCGCGGCCGCTGGCCTCCTCGGGCTGGTGATGATCGCAACGCCGAGTCTCGTCGTCGGAGTCGCCTCGTTCCCGCTGACGGCGCTCACTGCCAGGACCATCGGTGGATGGGTACTGGCGATGGGTGGTGTGTTCCTGACGATGGCCTGGGAGAACGACCGCGACCGAGTCCGGCCTGCCGCTGTCGCCGCTGTTGCCACACCGATCCTGCTGGCGATCGGAACGATCAGGTATTGGGACCAGTTCACCTGGGGAACGACCGGGTGGATCTATGCCGCTGTTCTTGTCGTCATTGGGCTTCTCGGAGTCCTCGGCCTCATACCGGGCAAGCGAGACAGCGGCTCAGCACCCTCATGATCACGGGCCTTACCGGACCACTACAGGAACTCACGTTCCGCACTCCTCGCATCCCCACAGGAGGTTGATCCACCATGTCCCTTCATGCACGCCTGATCGAACAGATGGAGGAGATCGCTGATCGGCTCGATGCAGAGAACGATGGACGCCGCTACTTCCATAACGTCTACCTGAACACGACGAGGGCGGTAATGGCCGAGGTCGAAGCAGACGGCTTTGTTGACTCGGCGTGGGCCGAGCGCTGGGGAGTCGCCTTCGCCGATCTGTATCTCGATGCGCTGCGAGCCTGGGACGATGGTGGGAATCCATCCAAACCGTGGCGGATCGCATTCGAAGCCGCTAGGGACCTCGACACCACGCCTCTGCGGCACACACTTCTCGGTATCAACGCACACGTCAATTACGACCTGCCGCAGGCGTTCCTCGCCGTGATCACCGATGCCGAATTCGATGATCCTGAAACCATGAGCAAACGCGCCTCGGACCATGCTCACATCGATTCGATCCTCGCCAGCCGGGTGCGCAGCGAGGACAAGAACCTGGCACGTGTCGAACAGCGTGGGGACCGCACGATGGCCGACCGCCTACTCCTCCCCTTCAACCGGGTGGGGACAAAGCGGTTCCTCAAGGAGGGCCGCCGGAAGGTATGGAGCAACACGAATGTTCTCGCTCAGGCCCGACGTCGTGGACCGGACGCCTACGCCGCTGACCTGGTTCGCCTCGAGGATCTCAGCGGTCAACGAGTCGCCGACCTCGTGACACCTCGCTTCGTGCTCCTTGCCCTCGCCAGGCACGGCTTCGGAGTCGAGCTGGCTCCCTAGTGCCGCGTCAGGCAACGTTCGGGTTGTCGATGTCGAGTCAGGGGCGCTGGGCGCAAGGACGCAGGACGAAGGCGCAGTCTGGACTGCGTCGAGGACGAGGACACCGCGAGCGGTGTTCCTGGCCGGCAGAACAGCGCAAAGGTTGCCTGACGCGGCACTAGTTCTGCCTGTCTACCCGTTACCGTGATGGCGTGCAGACGTTCTTGAAGAAACTCCGTCGAGGTGACGTTGGAGCCGCGGCGATTCTCGTTGCAGGCGGGATCATGCTCTCCCGGTTCCTCGGGATCATCAGGGACATGATCTTTGCATCGATGCTCGGTGCGGATGGCGTGACCGATGAGTACGTTGCCGCCTTCCGGATCCCCGACTTCGCCAACTACCTGCTCGC
>JBDLJV010000280.1:0-1638 GCA_039714175.1 Actinomycetota bacterium | reverse complement strand
TCGTTTATCGTGCGAACATGAAATTTCGACGCATAGACAACCTGCCGCCCTACGTATTCGCCGAGGTGAACCAGCGCAAGATGGAGGCTCGCCGGGCGGGGATCGACGTGATCGATCTCGGGTTCGGAAATCCGGATATCCCGTCGCCTCCCGGTGTTGTGGAGAAGCTGGTTGAAGCTGCACGACAGGACAAGAACCACAGATACTCGGCATCGCGAGGCATCCCGAACCTTCGCAAGGCTGTCGCGGACCGGTATCAGCGAGCCTACGGCGTGACGCTGGACCCCGATACGGAAGTCATCAACACCATCGGAGCCAAGGAAGGGCTCTCCCATCTGATGTGGGCACTCGTTCAACCCGGCGATGTAGCGCTCGTGCCCGAGCCCTCGTACCCGATCCACATCTATGCCCCCGTGCTTGCAGGGGCAGAGGTGCGCAAGGTGCACCTGTCCACCGATGCTGACTTCTTCGAACGACTCACCGCGGCCTTCAGGACATCCTGGCCAAAACCCAGAGTGATCGTGACCTCCTTCCCACACAACCCGACGACAGTCACCGTCGGGGTTGATTTCTTCGAGAAGCTTGTCGAGTTCGCTCATCGCAACGATGTGATGCTCGTGCACGATTTCGCCTACGCCGATATCAGCTTCGATGGGTACCAGCCGCCCTCGTTGCTCCAGGTTGATGGAGCCAAGGACGTCGCCGTCGAGCTGTACACCCTCTCGAAGTCGCATTCGATGGCGGGATGGCGAGTCGGGTTCGTTGTCGGCAATTCAGAAATGGTCGGAGCGCTCCAACAGCTCAAGTCGTACCTTGATTACGGAACCTTCCAGCCGATCCAGATTGCCTCGATCATCGCCCTCAACGAGCATGACGACTACATCGGCGAGGTCGTCGACGAGTATCGCTCCCGGAGGGACACGTTGGTGAGCGGGCTGGCCAGGGCAGGTTGGGAGATCGACGCACCGAACGCCACAATGTTCGTATGGGCGAAGATCCCGGAGCAGTACCGGCACATGGGCAGCCTTGACTTCGCACTTGACCTGCTCGACAAGGCCGCAGTGGCTGTGAGTCCGGGAATCGGCTTCGGGCCATCGGGTGACGAACACGTGCGTTTCGCCCTCGTCGAAAACGAACATCGCATAACCCAGGCGGTTCGCAGTATCAAGAAGTATCTGGAGTAGGACGGCTGCGCCGTCCGAGCGCTCGGCTCCGCCTCGCTGTCAGGTGTCAGGCATCATCTCTTTGCCGACTCCTGACTCCTGACACCTCACAACTCATTTCCTTGAAACCGTGCGGCGGGCGTTGAAGTCTTAGGATGCATGCACCAACGATCGAGGATCTGATGAAGTACGCCGTGCTGTTCCCCGGCCAGGGAAGCCAGTCCGTGGGCATGTGCGCCGACGCGCGCGCCGCGTACCCGGATCTCTGTGGGTCGGTCGCCGCCGATGCTCTCGGCTGGGACCTGGATTCGCTCATCGACAATGGGCCGGAAGAACTCCTGACCGAGACCCAACACGCCCAGCCAGCCCTGTACTCCGTGGCGTTCGCTCTGTGGAGCGAGTTCTCGGCTCACGCAGACCATCGACCGGTTGCAGCAGCGGGCCACAGTCTCGGTGAGTACACGGCACTGGCGGC
>JBDLJV010000279.1:0-1681 GCA_039714175.1 Actinomycetota bacterium | reverse complement strand
GCGACATCGACGTACGTGCAGGACGCTCCGGGGGTACACAAGGGGTACGAGTACTCGAGGACGGACAACCCGACGCGGACGGCTCTCCAGACCCAGCTCGCAGCACTCGAGGGTGTTGGCCCAGATGATGCCGGCGGCTGCGTGGCCACGTCATCAGGTCTTGCCGCCACAGCGATGATCGGGTACATGCTCAATCCGGGCGACCACATCGTGTTGCCGAATGATGCGTACGGAGGCACGTTCCGCCTCATCGCACAGGTGCTCACGGAGCACGGTATCGAGTGGACCGCCGGTGACCTCACGACGCCAGAAGGCATCGACGCGGTGATCAAGGAGAACACGAAGCTCATCTGGATCGAAACCCCGACCAATCCGTTGCTCCGGGTGATCGACATCGCATCAGCATCTGCGGCGGCACAAGCGAACGGAGCGTGGCTCGTGGTTGACAATACGTTCGCGACGCCGTATCTCCAGCAACCGCTCGACCTTGGCGCTGACATGGTTGTGCACAGCTCGACCAAGTACCTCGGTGGCCACTCCGACACCGTCGGAGGTGCGATCGTCACGAATGACGATGAGTTGCTCGAACGCCTGCGCTTCCTCCAGAACGCGACCGGTCCGGTGCCCGGACCATTCGACTGCTATCTGACATTGAGGGGCATCAAGACGCTGGCTCTGAGGATGGAACGCCACAATCAGAACGCATCGATCATTGCTCGATTCCTCGCCGACGATGACCGGGTAGCGAACGTCTGGTATCCAGGTCTTCCGAATGACCCGGGTCACGAGACAGCTGTGAACCAGATGTCCGGGTTCGGTGGCATGATCTCGTTCACGCCGACTGGTGGTCTTGTCGCTGCCGAGACCATCGTCGCTCGCACGCGACTCTTCTTCCTGGCCGAGTCCCTGGGCGGCGTGGAGTCATTGATTGAGCTCCCTGCAGCGATGACCCACCTGTCGGTCGAGGGGACTGATCTCGAGGTGCCTCAAGACCTTGTGCGGCTCTCCGTCGGCGTGGAGCACGTCGATGACCTGCTGTCCGATCTCGATCGAGCACTTGGTTGAGCGGCCTCACCGACCTCGGCTGGAATCGTGACTGGGTTGAACGTTGCGGTGACATCGCCGGCCGCGGGGAGCCGCGACGTGTCGTCCGTCACGATGGAGTGAAGGTTCTCGTTTCTGATGGAGTCGGCCTGGAGCACGTGACCTTTCCGCGATCCATGCAGGTGGCTGTTGGTGATTGGGTGTTGGTCAGCAACAACACGGTGAGGGAACTGTGCCCTCGTGTGTCGTCGCTCGTGCGGGAACACGAGGACAAAGGACCCCAACTGATCGCAGCGAACATCGATGTGGTCATCGTCGTATTCGGTGCCGACCGGCCCCTCCGGCGATCGAAGGTCACGAGGTTCGTCGCTCTCGCCTGGGACATTGGGGCACAACCGGTGGTCATAGTCTCCAAGACCGATCTCGCCCAGGATGTACAAGACCTCGTCAATACCCTCGGCGTGTGGTTGCCGGGGGTTGAGATCCTCACCACGTCGATCGAGACAGGCGAGGGCGTTGAAGCTGTCGCGTCCGTGATGGAGGGGAGGACGGGCACCGTGATCGGGGAGTCGGGAGCGGGCAAGTCGTCGCTCGTGAATGCACTGATGGAGGATGAAGTCGCGTGGGTAGGCGAAGT
>JBDLJV010000278.1:0-1760 GCA_039714175.1 Actinomycetota bacterium | reverse complement strand
TCCACGGACTCCGACATCGCGATGAACGACTCCCCAGCATTTGGGGAGTCGTTCATCGTTCATCGTGTGTCGTTCATCGTTTATCGTTCTGACCATGACCCGTTTCGCTTACTTCGCCGGCCACGAGCAGTTTCAACCCGAGGTTCTGGTGGAGCACGCCGTGCTCGCAGAACAGGCGGGGTTCGACATGGTGCTGGTCTCCGAGCACTTCCACCCGTGGGTTGATGATCTCGGCGCGTCCGGTTTCGCGTTTGCGACGATCGGCGCCATGGCCCAGGCGACATCGACGATCGAGTTCACGACAGGTGTCACGACTCCCCTGTGGCGGTTCCACCCGGCGATCGTCGCTCAAGCAGCGGCAACGCTTGATCGCCTGAGTGACGGTCGCTTCAATCTGGGCGTGGGCACCGGGGAGAACCTCAATGAGGGACCCCTCGGGTACGTCTTTCCGAAGTATGCAGAGCGTGCATCCCGCTTGAGCGAAGCACTCGACATCATGCGCCGGCTGCTCGATGGAGAGAAGCTGAGCTACGAAGGTGAGTGGTACACAACCGACCGAGCGAAGCTCTACAGCCCCCCTATGCACGACCTGCCGATCTTCATGGCTGCCGGCGGCCCGAAGTCTGCTGCCCTCGCAGCGCGCAAGGCAGAAGGCATCATCACGTCCGTCAAGGACCCGGCGGCCACCTTCGAAAGGGTCATTGATCCTGCCCGGGACGCTGCGGCGGAAGCCGGCAGGCCGACGCCCACGATCCTCGCGTCGCGCTGGTCCATCAGGGCGGAAACCGCGGATGAGGCCTGGACGACGCTCGGCGCTTGGCGTGGTCTCCGAGCCCCCGGCAGGCTTCAGGCTGTCGACCCGATGGAACTGCGAACGCGAGCCGACGAGATGGATCGCGATGAGATCCTCGCGATGTATTCGATGGTGCACTCCGGAGACGATTACGTCGACGTGTACTCCCCGCTGATCACCGACGTACACGCGGATATCGTTGCCATCCAGACGACATCAACGAACCAGCCTGACACGATCCGTTTGCTGGGTGACGAGGTGCTCCCTCGTCTACGAAAGCTCCGACCTGAGAACTGATCCGGCTCAGCCACCGACTCGTTCGATGAGTGCAAGCGCGACACGGGTGAAATCATCCCCGTAGGAACCTTCGCTCATGGCCGCCCACAGCGAGGGGACAACAATCTCCTTGTACGCAGTCCTGATCCGATCGCCATCCTCATCATGAGGGAGTGCGTCGTACTCGCGCGAGAGCAGCTGTACGAATCCGTCTCCGAGAGAAGCGACAAGGTCGACCTCCCAGGACCCGTCTTCTACAGCCCGGGCTATCACAACGGACTCTCCCCCGTTTCCTCCGGTCACGCTGACACCTGCAAACTCGACGCCTTCAGATGTGAAGTGATTGGATTCTCCGACGGTCAGCGTTGAAATCGGGCGGGAGGCGAATTCGACAAAGCCCTCGGCAAAGGAGGCCCAGTATGCGGCCTGGAGGTCAAGTGGCACGCCGTCCTCGAGGTACGAGGCCATTGCGGCAGCATCGAGTCCGTTCTCGATCCCGAGAATCAAGGCGAGTGAATCCTCGTTGACCGACACAGAAGCGCCGACCGCGTTGCCACTATCGATTGCCTCGAACAGGGAAACCACGGCTCGCTCAGGGTTCTCATGACCCGCGGGTTCGGTGGACGCGGACGAACATGCCGTCGCGACGACAACGAGGAGGAAGATCGGAAGAGCCTTCTTTAGCATCCAG
>JBDLJV010000277.1:0-1767 GCA_039714175.1 Actinomycetota bacterium | reverse complement strand
TCCACGGACTCCGACATCGCGATGAACGACTCCCCAGCATTTGGGGAGTCGTTCATCGTTCATCGTGTGTCGTTCATCGTTTATCGTTCTGACCATGACGCGTTTCGCTTACTTCGCCGGCCACGAGCAGTTTCAACCCGAGGTTCTCGTGGAGCACGCCGTGCTCGCAGAACAGGCGGGGTTCGACATGGTGCTGGTCTCCGAGCATTTCCACCCGTGGGTTGACGATCTCGGCGCGTCCGGTTTCGCGTTCGCGACGATCGGCGCCATGGCCCAAGCGACATCGACGATTGGGTTCACGACAGGTGTCACCACTCCCCTGTGGCGGTTCCACCCGGCGGTCGTCGCTCAAGCAGCGGCAACCCTTGATCGCCTGAGTGACGGTCGCTTCAATCTGGGCGTGGGCACCGGGGAGAATCTGAATGAAGGGCCTCTTGGATACGACTTCCCGAAGTATGCAGAGCGTGCATCCCGCATGAGCGAAGCACTCGACATCATGCGCCAGCTGCTCGATGGAGAAAAACTGAGCTACGAAGGCGAGTGGTATACAACCGACCGAGCAAAGCTCTACAGCCCCCCTATGCACGACCTGCCGATCTTCATGGCTGCCGGCGGGCCGAAGTCTGCTGCCCTCGCAGCGCGCAAGGCAGAAGGAATCATCACGTCCGTCAAGGACCCGGCGGTCACCTTCGAAAGAGTCATCGATCCTGCCCGGGACGCTGCGGCGGAGGCCGGCAGGCCGACGCCCACGATCCTCGCGTCGCGATGGTCCATCAGAGCGGAAACCGCGGATGAGGCTTGGACGACGCTCGGCGCCTGGCGTGGTCTCAGAGCCCCCGGCAGGCTACAGGCTGTCGACCCGATGGAACTGCGAATGCGGGCCGACGAGATGGATCGCGATGAGATCCTCGCGATGTATTCGATCGTGCACTCCGGAGACGATTACGTCGATGTGTACTCCCCACTCATCACCGACGTACACGCGGATATCGTTGCCATTCAGACGACATCAACGAATCAGCCTGACACGATTCGTTTGCTGGGTGAAGAGGTGCTCCCTCGTCTACGAAAGCTCCGACCTGAGAGCTGAGAGCTGATCCGGCTCAGCCACCCACTCGTTCGATGAGTGCAAGCGCGACACGGGTGAAGTCATCCCCGTAGGAACCTTCGCTCATGGCCGCCCACAGCGAGGGGACAACAATCTCCTTGTAGGCAGTCCTGATACGATCGCCGGCCTCATCATGAGGGAGTGCGTCGTACTCGCGCGAGAGCAGTTGTACGAATCCGTCTCCGAGAGAAGCGACAAGGTCGACCTCCCAGGACCCGTCTTCTACAGCCCGGGCTATCACAACGGATTCTCCCCCGTTTCCTCCGGTCACGCTGACACCTGCAAACTCGATGCCTTCAGATGTGAAGTGATTGGATTCTCCGACGGTCAGCGTTGAAATCGGGCGCGAGGCGAACTCGACGAAACCCTCGGCGAAGGAGGCCCAGTATGCGGCTTGGAGGTCAAGCGGCACGCCGTCCTCGAGGTACGAGGCCATTGCGGCAGCATCAAGTCCGTTCTCAATCCCGAGAATCAATGCGAGTGAATCCTCGTTGACCGATACAGAAGCGCCGACCGCGTTCCCACTATCGATTGCCTCGAACAGGGAAACCACGGCTCGTTCAGGGTTCTCATGACCCGCGGGTTCGGTGGACGCGGACGAACATGCCGTCGCGACGACAACGAGGAGGAAGATCGGAAGAGCCTTCTTTAGCATCCAG
>JBDLJV010000276.1:0-1842 GCA_039714175.1 Actinomycetota bacterium | reverse complement strand
CGTCCCCCCGGCCCGGACATCATGAAGATCGCTGAGCTGATCGAGGCCGGCGCGTTCAACCCCGCAGAGGAGGTCTGATGTCAGACGCATCGAATCCAGCATTCGCCTACGGGACAGGCCCGCGGACCATCCGTGCGCCGAGGGGCACTGAACTCAATACGAAGGGGTGGCTCCAGGAGGCCGTGCTCCGCTGCTTGTTGAACAACCTGGATCCCGAGGTGGCAGAGATCCCCGACGAACTCGTGGTGTATGGAGGCAGGGGGAAGGCAGCGCGGAACTGGGAGTCGTTCGACGCGATCGTGCGGTCCCTCACCGAACTCGAATCCGACGAGACGCTGCTCGTGCAATCGGGGAAGCCCGTCGGTCGATTCAGGACACATGAGATGGCGCCTCGTGTACTGATAGCGAACTCGAACCTCGTTCCCGACTGGGCAACATGGCAGCACTTCTGGGATCTCGAAGACGCGGGACTCATGATGTACGGCCAGATGACTGCTGGCTCGTGGATCTACATCGGAACTCAGGGGATTCTCCAGGGGACCTACCAAACCTTCGTTGCCATCGCCGAGAAGCTTTTTCGCGGGACGCTGAAGGGCACGCTCACGCTGACCGCCGGTCTGGGCGGCATGGGCGGCGCCCAGCCACTCGCCATCACGATGAATGAAGGCGTGTGCCTCGCGGTTGATGTCGATCCGGAGAGGATCCGGAAGCGGCTTGACACCCGGTACGTCGACGAGCTCGCACCTGATCTGGATACGGCTGTGGCTCGGGCACTCGAGGCCAAGGCTGCGGGTGAGGCAGTGTCCATCGCCGTCGTCGGGAATGCCGCCGAGGTGTTTCCGGAGCTGCTTGCCCGAGGCATCGACATCGACGTCGTCACGGATCAGACGTCGGCCCACGATCCTCTCAATGGCTACATCCCGGCCGGCATGTCGCTGACCGAGGCTGACGCGCTTCGAGCCGAGGAGCCCGAGGACTACATCGCCAGGGCTCGGGAGTCCATGGCGAGGCACTGCGAAGCGATGGTCGGTTTTCAGGATGGTGGCGCCGAGGTGTTCGACTACGGCAACAACCTGCGAGGCGAGGCCGTCGAGGGCGGATTCGAGAACGCGTTCGCCTACCCGGGATTCGTCCCCGCATACATCAGGGATCTGTTCTGTGAGGGTCTCGGGCCATTCCGGTGGATGGCGCTCTCGGGCGATCCAGCAGACATCAAGGCCACTGACGATGCCCTGCGCGAGCTCTTCCCCGACAACGAGCCACTGATGCGGTGGCTCGAAATGGCTGAGAATCGTGTCGAGTTCCAAGGTCTTCCGGCCCGCATCTGTTGGCTCGGATACGGGGAACGACACAGGGCGGGGTTGGCATTCAATGAACTCGTCCGGACAGGCAAGGTGACAGCACCCATTGTCATCGGGCGCGATCATCTCGATTCGGGATCGGTTGCTTCTCCGTACAGGGAAACGGAGGACATGGCTGACGGGTCAGATGCCGTCGCCGATTGGCCGATTCTCAACGCCCTCATCAACACAGCTTCGGGTGCCGCCTGGGTAGCGGTCCACCACGGTGGAGGAGTCGGCATCGGCAAGTCGATCCACGCCGGTGCCCAGACTGTTGCTGACGGCACCGATGAGGCGGCCCTCCGGATCGAACGCGTGCTCACCAACGATCCGGGCATGGGCGTTATCCGACACGCGGATGCCGGATACGACCGAGCCATCGAAGTAGCCGCAGAGCGTGGCGTGGCGATCCCGATGAGGAGATCCCCATGAGTCTGCTCATTACGGACATCGGGCAGCTTGTCACGAACGACGAAACACACGGAGAGCTTCTCGGCACAAT
>JBDLJV010000275.1:0-1860 GCA_039714175.1 Actinomycetota bacterium | reverse complement strand
CGGATCTGAAGGAACACTCGCTGTTGTCACGAAGATCCTGGTGAAGCTCACCGAGAACCCTCCCGACGTCGTCACGATGCTCATTGCCTTCGACAACATCGAGGACGCGGCACGCACCGTGTCCGATGTGATCGCCGAAGGCCTCGTTCCGGCAGCTCTGGAGATGATGGACGCACCGATGATCAACGCGATCGAGAACTTCGTGCATGCCGGGCTTCCGAGAGACGCCGGAGCGGTGTTGTTGGCCGAGATCGTCGGTCACCCCGACGGCACAACCGCCGAGGAGTCCTTGATGCGAGATGTCGCTCGGAGGAACGGTGCAAGAGAGGTCCGCACCGCAGCTGACGACGCCGAACGCGCACTCTTGTGGAAGGGGCGCAAGTCGGCATTTGGTGCGATTGCCCAGTCGGCACCCGACTACTACCTAGCGGACACGGTCGTTCCGCGGACTCGATTCGTGGAGGTTGTCAACGAGACCTATGCCATTGCCGAGCGTTACGACCTCGATCTCCTCAACGTCTTCCATGCTGGCGATGGCAACTTCCATCCGCTGGTCAGCTTCGATGCCTCGGAACCCGGTGTGAGCGAGAAGGTCCTTGAAGCGACGCACGAAATGGTGCATGTCGCGGTTGCTGCGGGCGGAACGCTCAGCGGTGAACACGGGATCGGCGTCGAGAAGCGTGACCTGATGCCCCAGGTCTTCTCGATCGATGATCTCGACGCACAGGCCAGAATCCGGGAGGCGTTCGACCCGTCCGGTCGGTTGAACCCGGGCAAGGTGCTGCCGGAAGGCTCCCGCTGTTTCGACAGGCCTTCCTCGTGACGTCGATCCACGGAGCGACGCGCCGGCTCTTCGAACGGCTTCGCGACGAGACCGTTGATATTGACGCCGAGTTCGTTGTCGCCCCGACGTCCACGGAGGAAGCCGCCGAGGTGCTGAGCGCCGCGGCCGAGGCTCGCGTGCCGGTCTCGTTCCACGGAGGTGGCACGCACCTCGGATATGGGAATCGTCCCGATACCGCGGTTGTGATGACGACCTCCCGGATGAACCGCATCGTTGAGTGGCAGCCCGAGGACCTCACGGTGGTCGTAGAAGCGGGCGTGCGTGTCGACGATCTCGAAGCCGAGCTTGTGACGAGGAACCAGAGCGCCGTTCTTCCGGAGGTGGCTCCGGGGGCAACGGTTGGCGGAGTTATCGCCGCAGGTCTCTCCGGGTATCGCAGGCTTCGATACGGACCGACCCGCGACCGCGTGCTGCTCGTCAACGTGGCGACTGGGTATGGCGCTGCTGTCAAGGGAGGGAGCCCCGTCGTCAAAGCTTCGACGGGATATGGGGTTCCGCGGATTGTGACCGGCTCGTTCGGGAGCCTCGGCCTCATCGGCTCGGCGATGCTCAAGCTCTGGTCCCAACCGCAGGCAACCGCAACGGTGAAAGTGACGGATGCTGTATCTGTCCTGCAGGAGACGTATCGCCCGCTTGCCGTCCTCGAAACCTCGGAGGGATCCTTCCTGTATCTCGCGGGGGCTCAGGAGCAGATCGATGCACAAGCCAGCCAGGTGGGTGGTGTGGCTGTCGCAGGTCTGGCGTGGCCTGAGCGGATCGGTGGGGAGCTGCGTGCTGAATTCAGGGTTCCGGCGCGCCACGTCGCAGAGGCGATCAGGTGGACGGAACGACTTGAGACAGATCGATGGATCGCTGAGCACGGTGTGGGGCGCGTCGTGGGGAATCTCAACACACTGGATCCTGATGTCTTCATCTCCGCGCGAGCGTGGGCAGAGTCCATCGGGGGCGCGTTGCTGCTTGTTTCACAAACGGATACTGGTGTCGATCCGTGGGGGTCACCGCCCGCTTCGATCGAG
>JBDLJV010000274.1:0-1963 GCA_039714175.1 Actinomycetota bacterium | reverse complement strand
ATGCCCTGGACGAGACATCTGAGAACATCTCTCTCGCGCTCCGTGACAGTTTCGGCTCGAGTTGACAGTGTCGGAGTTCGATAGGAATCGAGAGTCGACGGAACGTCATCGGCGTCGAACAAATTCTGTCCGTCGTGTGCCGCGCGGATTGCGGCCGCAAGATCCGGCAATGGCAGTCCCTTGGAGAGGAATCCGATGGCGCCGGCCTCACGTGCGGAGCGCGCATACTCCTCGGCGGTGTGCATCGTGACTACGAGCGTTGGGGGGAGAGGCTCCATGCCCTGGATCGCTGCCAGGCCGGACATGCCCGGCATCTCCACGTCAACAAGAAGGACATCGGGTGTCAAAGCGGTAACGATGGAGTCGAGGGAGGAGCCGTCAGTCGCCGTTCCCACTACCTCTATGTCGGGAAGGCTGTCAAGGCCGGTCCTCAGACCGTCAAGCATCATCTGGTGGTCATCGGCGATAACGATTCGAATCGGTTGCATCAGGATCCATCCCTCCATGTCATGGAAACGACCGTACCTTGACCGGGCGCGGTGTCCAACTCGAAATCAGCGCTGATGACGGCTGCGCGTTCACGCATGCCAATGAGGCCGAATCGGCCGTCATGGGACTGGTCGTGATCGAACCCCGTGCCGTTGTCCTGCACTGCAAGGAAGCCCTCCTGCTCAGTAATTCGGCCCGTGATCCAGATGGCCGTCGGCTGCGCGTGGTTCAGGGAGTTTCGGAAGGCTTCTGACATGAAGGCTTCGATTTCGATGGCTATGGCAGGGCGTGGCGGAGTTCGTTCGTCGATGTTGACGATGACCGTCGGGCCATCAGCGTCAACATCCGCCACGAGGGTGTGGGCCATCTCCACGACGCTCATGGAACGGTCAGCGCGGAGGTCCTGGACCCGTTCTCGCACCTGATCGACGAGCCGGGTGACGTTGGAGCGTGTGGCTGAGAGGTTTCTCGTCTGTTCGTCGTCGAGATCCCCGGACATGAGCGTCATGTCGAGAGACAGACCGACTGCGGCGATGGACGGAGCGACGTCATCGTGCAACTCCCTGGCCAGCCTCACTCGCTCTCGTTGGATTGTGATTCCAGCGAAGCTCTGGAGAAGGGCGTCGTTGTCTATGGCAAGACCGACCGGCTCGACTGCTCGCTCGATCCCGGACAGCTCATCGGCAGTCAGGTGTCTTGTCTCATCCCACAGCTCAAGGGACGCCACATCGTTGCCGGAACAGCTGATCGGCAGTGTTCTCAGAGCTGTGTGGTCCGGCGTCTCTCCTCTCCTGGCGAGTACGGTGCCATCGGTTGTCACGATGCGAGCGGCCGTGTCGGGGAGGATGAGACCAACATCCCTGATGGCATCCTGAGCAGTCGACACCGCATTGACGTCGGGCGATTGGGCAACCTGGACCAGGTCTTCGAGGAGCTCATGTGTCGCTGTCAGTCTCCCCATCCGTGTCCGGGACGCTTCAGCCGCAACTATGAGGCCTTGTGCGCGCTTGGTCTCGGAGGTGATGGCACGGCGCACCTCGCTGAATGTCAGAGCGACAATCGCGTACACGGCTGATATCCGAACCACTTCTGCGGGATCGTTGGACGAGCCGGAGAACCATGCCTCGGAAAGCACCCCCAGGATCGACGCCGTGGCGGTAGGCAGAGCGTAGGCGAACCCCCCGCCGGCGGCAGCAGCGAATATCGCCGCGACAGGGAGGATTGCGAAGGTGCTGACAATTCCACCGGTCAGGGCGACTGCGGTCGAATAGCACACGACGCTGGCGCCAAGCGTCACGGCAGATCGCCATCTGGGCTCCGGGAATGGAACTCGCAGGGAGAGACCGAACACCACACCTGCGAGGGCAATGACGATTCCGACCCAGGTTCCTTGATCAGCGCCTCGAATCCAGAGGTCACCGATCGCAGCGATAGCGAACGCTCCGAGGTGCACGCCGTAGGAGGTGACCTGTAG
>JBDLJV010000273.1:0-1970 GCA_039714175.1 Actinomycetota bacterium | reverse complement strand
GGGCTTCAGACGGTGTCGATCGATCAGGTTGAGGCTGCCGTGATCGACGGCGCGGCGACGTGGCAGCGATTCATCAAGATCGTGATGCCCGCGCTGTCTCCGATCACGTTCTTCCTCCTCGTCACCAACCTCGTGTATGCGTTCTTTGAGGTCTACGCAACGATCGACTTCATGACCAAAGGCGCCCCCGCGGGCAAGACCTCCGTTGCGATCTACGAGATCATTCGGGTTGGTGTGAACAACGGCGACCTCGGCAGAGGCGCCGCCCAGTCGGTGCTGCTGTTTGCGGCTGTCATCGCGGTCACGTTGTGGCAATTCCGGACCACCGGAAGCCGCGTCACGTACGGAGGTGCCTGATGGCAGGACTCTCTCCGGGAGTGAAGCGCCTCGGATTCGCCAGGGGCCGATCGTGGCCGTATCACCTGGGCTTGATGGCGACGGCGTTCGTGATTGCCTTCCCGCTGCTCTACGCGGGCCTGATCTCGACGCAGACCAACGCCGAGATCTTCACATTCAAGATGACCCCGGGCAGTTCACTCGGAGACCACTTCGAGATTGTGTGGTTCGGAAGAGACTTCGCAGGAGCGATGTGGAACTCGACGGTGCAGGCGCTCTTGGTCACGACGGGGAAGACCGTCCTGTCGCTTCTGGCCGGCCTGGCGTTCGTCTACTTCAAGTTCCGTGGGAAGTGGCTCGTGTTCTTCCTCGTGCTCATCACACTGATGATGCCCACGGAGGTCATGATCCTGGCCATGTTCCGATTCGTATCGAGGATCGGATGGCAGGACACCATGGCATCGATCGTTGTGCCGTTCCTGGCATCGGCCACAGGCGCGTTCCTATTCCGTCAGCACTTCTCCAACATCCCCGTTGAGATGCTCGAGGCATCTCAGATCGACGGCGCCTCACCGGTGCAGTTCCTCACAAAGGTGCTGATCCCGCTGTCGTGGAACGTCATCGCAGCGTTGTTCGTGATCCAGTTCGTCTACACGTGGAACATGTTCCTGTGGCCGAGCTTGATCATCCGAGATGAGTCGAAACAGGTCGTCCAGGTTGCCCTCCAGACGCTGACGAACATCGACGGTTCGCTGAACTACGGGCCGCTGATGCTTGCGGCGATCCTCGCGTCGATTCCGCCTGCGATCGTCTTCGTGCTGATGCAGAAGCCGTTCATGAGCGGCTTCGCGATCGGCCAGCAGAAGTAGGCCGTTCGCCTCGGGACCGGCCTCGAACGAATAGGTACGCTCGCGTCATGAGTCTCCGAAACACGGCACTTGGGAAGCTCGATGGGGGGTCGTTCGACGTCCTCATCGTTGGCGGCGGGATCAACGGCGCGGTGTCCGCCGCCGTCCTCGCCGGCCGCGGAGCGTCGGTAGCACTCGTCGACCGGGGCGACTTCGGCAGCTTCACGAGTCAGGCCTCATCGAACCTCGTCTGGGGAGGCTTCAAGTACCTCGAGGGATACGAGATGCTGCTCGTCCGCAAGCTCTGCGTCTCTCGGAACCGCCTCATCAAGGCCTACCCCGACAACATCACACCGATCCCGTTTCTGGCGACGCTCGACGAGTCGTCGCCCCACCCGACGTGGCTCGCAACCCTCGGGGCGACCGCCTACTGGGGATTCGGGAGCTTCAAGACGCACCGGCCGCGCTACCTCAGCGCAGAGAAGATCGAGGAGCTCGAGCCCGTCGTCAACACGGAGGGATCGATCGGTGGCATCGAGTACTACGACGCCTACCTCAGCGACAACGACTCCCGGTTCGTGTTCAGCTTCGTTCGTTCCGCCCTCGACGTTGGTGCCGCTGCCATCAACTACGTCGAGATGGTCGGCGCTGAACGCAAGGATGATCGATGGCTCGTCACCCTCCGTGATGTCGACGCCGACGGCGACCCGTTCACATGCACGGCACGCATTGTCATCAACGCCGCCGGCCCGTTTGCCGACGGGCTGAGCTCCGAACTCGGGGTGC
>JBDLJV010000272.1:0-1976 GCA_039714175.1 Actinomycetota bacterium | reverse complement strand
CTGTCCGCTGGGCACCTTTCTGACCCAGGCCGCAGTGTCAAAATTGGAAGAGATCCCGGGGATCGAGCACGCGATCGTCAACACGGTCCATGAGCCACCGTGGAAACCGGCCATGATGTCCGAAAGAGCTCGCGAGGTTCTAGGCATCCGTTAGCGGTTCACGGCAAGAGTCAGTAGACCGTTCGGGCGAGCTGTGGCAGCGTGATGTAGGGTCCGGCCATGCGAATCCGAGTGCTTGGCCCGTGTGGCGCCATCGACGATGATGGCGAGGAGCTGTCCGTCGGGGGTCCCAAACAGAGCACAGTGTTGGGACTGCTGTGTATCGAACCGGGTCGTCGCGTATCCACAGACCTGTTGACGATGGCGGTTTGGGGCGATGAGGTTCCCGATCGTGCCCTCCGATCCTTGTCGACATACGTGTCGAACCTGAGGAGGGAGCTGGGCGACATCATCGCGTCGGGTTCCGGTTCGTACGCATTGACACTGGACCGATCCCGAGTGGACTCCTGTGCCTTTGCAGATGCAGTTGCCGCCGCTGGCCGCTCCAACGACGACGACCGCTTGGCGCTGTATCGGGATGCATTGTCGTTGTGGACCGGCACGCCGTTCGAGGGCATGGACGGGTTCGGGGCGTTCCGCGAAGAATCGAATCGCCTCGGGGCACTCCGGCTCGAGGCTGAGCGGGCGGTGATCGAGACGGAGATCGAGACAGGCGACGCCGCGTCCGTAGTACCGCGCATTGACGCTCTGGTGCACGAGTTCCCGTTCGATGAAGCCTTGCGGGGCCTCCACATGCGAGCTCTGTACCGGTCGGATCGGCAAGCAGAAGCACTCGCGTCGTACAACACGTTCAGGAACCGCCTCGCCGATGAGCTTGGACTGGAACCAACATCTGCACTACGGGACCTGGAACTGCGAGTCCTCCAACACGACAAATCCCTGGACCCGAAGGACCACGAGGCGCCTGTGATAGGTCGTACCACTGGTCTGCCGAATCGCTACTCGTCCTTCGTCGGCCGCCAAACCGAAGTGACGGAGACACGTGACCGGCTGACGAAGCACCGTCTCGTGTCCCTTGTCGGTGCAGGAGGCATCGGAAAATCGAGCGTTGCCCTGGAGGCAGCCAGGGTTCTCGACACGCATGAAGTCACCGTGGTCCATGTGCCGATCGAATCCATCGGCAAAGGTGACGTGGATACATCAGTCGCTCGATCAATAGGGCTCGAACCAGCGGCGAGTGTCGACCCTGTTGATGTCATTGCGGGCTACGTGGCGACGCGCCCGCATCTGCTCATCCTGGATGGTTGCGAAGCGCACATCACCGAAGTTGCACGCCTGGCCGACCGGCTCCTCTCCGTGACTGAGAGCACGGTGCTGGCGACATCGAGGGAGCCATTGGGGCTCAGCGGCGAGTCCACGATCCGGATTGACGCTCTTCCCCTCGCAGCGGCAGAGGAAATCTTCAAGGATCGCGCAGAGCTTCCAAAGGTTCTGGACGATGAGGTACTCGAGGCCATCCGAACGGTGTGTGTCGCTCTCGACGGCATGCCTCTGGCCATCGAGTTGGCAGCCGCCCGCGCCAAGACGGTACCGCTCGATCGACTTGCGGTTCGGATGAGCGACCAGATACCCCTCCTCACACGCTCCCGGAGGTTCGACGAAAGACATGGATCGCTGCTCGCTGCCCTCGATTGGAGCTACGACCTACTCGATAACTCGGAGCAATCGGTACTCCTTGCGCTGTCGATGTTCCTCACTCCGTTCTCAATGGAGGATGCGGAAGCCATGCTTGACGACCCTGCCACTGAGGATCATGTCTCGCGACTCGTCGAAATGTCATTCCTCCAGCCTCCGAGTCGGGATGGCGGGCACCGATTCCTCGAACCGGTACGCCAGTATGCGCACCACAAGCTCGCGGAGAGTGGCCTCAGCGAGAACCTGCGTCGACAGCACGGCGAATGGGCAATCTCAACAGC
>JBDLJV010000271.1:0-1983 GCA_039714175.1 Actinomycetota bacterium | reverse complement strand
TCGAAGCGGCAGGTGGCGAAGCAATGGCGAACGGTGCCGATGTCACCGATGCCGCCGCCGTCAAGGACATGGTCGATGCAGCGATTGACCGATGGGGACGCGTCGACATTCTTGTCAACAACGCAGGGATTCTCAGGGACAAGTCGTTCGCCAAGATGGAACAGGCAGATTTCGACCTTGTCGTGAAGGTTCACCTCACCGGGACGGCGATCTGCACGAAAGCTGTCTGGGATCACATGCGGGAGCAGTCCTACGGGAGGATCGTCGTGACCTCCTCGTCGTCGGGCCTGTACGGCAACTTCGGTCAGACCAACTACGGCGCGGCAAAGCTCGGAGTTGTCGGGCTCATGAACACGCTGCGTGCCGAGGGAGCGAAGTACGACATTCGCACGAACGCTCTCGCGCCGGTGGCGTGGACCCGCATGACCGACGACATCATGCCTGCCGAGGCCGAAGGTCTGCTTCAACCGGAGGAAGTCACTCCCGGTGTGCTGTTCCTCGTATCAGAAGATGCTCCCAACGGCGTCATCCTTGCAGCCGGTGCTGGCGGGTATGCGACTGCACGGATCTACGAAACTGATGGCATCTGGTTACCACCGGGGGAGCGCACTCCGGAGAACATCGCCGAGCGATTCGACGAGATACGCGACCCTGAGGGTCAGCAGGAGTACACGACAGGTAGCGAACAGTCGATGAAGTTCGTGAACAAGGCCATGACCGGCCTCCAGAATCTGAGCTGAGGACAATATGAAAGAAGCAGTGATCGTCTCGACAGCACGTACCCCGATCGGAAAGGCCTACCGGGGCGCCTTCAACAACCTCGAGGCTCCCAGCCTCGCCGCTGGTCCAATCGCTGAAGCGGTCAAACGCGCGGGCGTGGACCCGGCTGAGGTTGATGATGTGATCATGGGATGCGCAATGGGACAGGGAACCCAGTTCCTGAATGTTGCCCGCAATGCGTCCCTCAGGGCTGGTTTGCCAACGTCCGTGAGCGGGATGACCATCGACCGGCAGTGCTCGTCAGGCATGATGGCCATCGCCACCGCGGCCAAGCAGATCATGGTCGACGGCATGGAGATCATCGTCGCCGGCGGTGTTGAATCCATCTCCCTCGCACAGAATGAGAAGACGAACACGTTCCGATTGATCGATCCCGCACTCGTCGAGATGCATCCGGCCGCCTACATGCCGATGCTGGGGACCGCGGAGGTCGTAGCTGAGCGGTTCGGTATCTCGCGTCAGGCACAGGACGAATACGGTTACCAGTCCCAGATGCGCACGGCTGCGGCGCAAGAGGCCGGGGCCTTCGATGACGAGATCATCCCCGTTACCGCGACCAAGCAGGTGAAGAACCGGGAGACAGGCGAGGTATCTCTCGAAGAGGTGACACTCACCAAGGACGAAGGGAACCGCCCAAGTACGACACTCGAGGGTCTCCAGGGCCTGCCGCCCGTGAGCGGAGGCACGATCACTGCTGGCAACGCCAGTCAACTCTCAGATGGTGCTTCGGCAACCGTCGTGATGGACGCAGATCTGGCCCGCGAGCGTGGACTCGAGCCGCTCGGGTACTACCGCGGGATGGCTGTTGCCGGCGTCGACCCGGACATCATGGGGATCGGACCCGTGTACGCAGTTCCGAAGCTGCTCGACAAGGCGGGGCTCACCATGGACGACATCGACCTGTGGGAGCTCAACGAGGCGTTTGCTGTTCAGGTGCTCTACTGCCGCGACGAACTCGGCATTCCCGACGAGAAGCTCAACGTGAACGGTGGAGCGATCTCCATCGGACACCCGTATGGCATGACAGGTGCACGCATGGTGTCCCACGCTTTGATCGAGGGCAAGCGGCGCGGGGCCAAGTACGTCGTGTCCACCATGTGCGTCGGCGGTGGCATGGGCGCCGCAGGGCTGTTCGAGGTCGCCTGATGCGAGCAGTCCTGTGCACCGATTATGGGTCGCACAAGGACCTGATCGTATCGGGGG
>JBDLJV010000270.1:0-1985 GCA_039714175.1 Actinomycetota bacterium | reverse complement strand
AAGGTTGGGTACCGCATCGTTGGCACTCTCGATGAGAGTGGTTTCAAGGACGGAGTGTTCTACTCCACGATGCTCATGCAGAAGGCGCTCGACTGATTCGGCTAGGCCTCTGCTGAGACTCCGAGCAGTCTCTCTCGTTTGATCGACTTGGAACCGGTCGCGAGCAGCAGCGCGGCGATGATCCACGCAACGAGTCCGGCGATAGCAGCCGAGACAACGGGCGAGTACAGCAGACCGGATGCCACGCCGTAGCTCATCAGGATCACTGGCAGCGTCACGAGGCTTGAAGCCTGATGGGCTGAAGCAGCAGAACGCACGCGTGCCGACAATCTGAGGATGAGAGACAGTGCGATCGTGATGAACGGAGGGATCACCCACAGGACGAGGAGCATCCATCCCACCGTGGGAAAGAACCAACCACCGATCTGGCGGCCGACGATGAGGTTCACGACGAGGGAGTACAGGCCGAATCCGACGATTCCGGCGAGGTAGCCGGGGATGAGGCTGGCCGCCAGCTTTGCCATGTAGATCTCGTTGACCGTCAGCGGGCTGTGGGCGAGGTACTCCCCGGTGCCTCGTTCGCGTTCGCCCACGATCGAGTTGGCACCAACGGCGGATGAGATCGTCAGCGGAACGACGATCGCGATCGGGGCCAACAGATACACGGCGAAGGCATACGAGGCACGCGTTGCCGGGTTGTCCCCCTGGATGTTCTCTTGGATGGAGTCGGGCAGTGTGCCGACGATTTCACCGATCTGACCTGCGATCGGGGATTGCTGTACGACGCCGAGGGAGCCAAGGAGAATGGCAGGGAGAACCACGAAGAACATCCCACCCAGGATCATCAACGGAATCCAGTAGTCCTTCGTCCGGAACAGGCGGTAGAGATCGATCCTGATCACCGCTTTGACCATCGGCCATCGCATCAGCCAGCCTCCCGGTGCGCTCGCTGCATCTCGAAATAGAGATCTTCGAGCGTTGGGTTCAACGGCTCGACTCGTGTCGGCCTGACGCCGCGCTTGACGAGTTCGATCACGAGATCGGGGACTCGGTCAGCTGTGTCGAGCGTGATGTGCATCGCGCCTTCGTCCCTCACGTTGAGGACTCCGTCGAGTTCGGCGAGGAAGCGAAGCGAACTGCGGTCTTCCGCATCGATGACCACGATCGGATCCGCCATGTACCGGCTCATGAGAGTCCTCGGATTCCCGGACGTGCGAACCTGGCCATCCTCCATGAGGACGAGGTGGTCGGCTATCCCCTCCGCCTCGTGGAGAAGATGGGTGCACATGACGATGGTCCTACCCCGGCCCGCCATCTCGGCGATGAGATCGAGCACCGACCTTGCGGATTCGGGATCCAGGCCTGCGGTTGGCTCGTCGAGCATCAGAACCTCGGGATCATGGATGACCGCCCTCGCGAGGGCGAGCCGTGTCCGCATTCCGGTGGAGTAGCCGCCGACGTCCTGATCGAGTGCATGGTCGATACCGAACCTTGCAGCCGCTTCGAGTGCCTCGGATTCGTTTGCATCGAAGATTGTTGCCGCGAAGGCGAGATTCTCGCGGCCGGAGAGTTGGTCGTAGAAGGCTGGCTTCGGAGGTACGACTCCAACCCGAGCCCGTACCTCGTCACCATTGGTGAGTGGATCGAGTCCGAGAACTCGTATCGCACCGAAGTCAGAGAGCATCGCTCCGGTCGTCAGACGGACTGTGGTCGTCTTCCCCGCACCATTTGGTCCAAGAAGAACCGTGACCGCACCCGCGGGTGCGGCAATGTCAACCTGATCGAGTGCAACAACGTCACCGAACGTCTTGCGCACAGAGGAGAAGGAGATCGCTGGGGTCATCTGGCTAACCATCGGCACAAACGGTACCGCTCTTGACCGCTGCGCCTGACGGCACAGCCGTCGTCCATCGTTCGTCGTCTGTCGTTTATCGTTCGAGTATGTGCGGTCGGTTTGTCCAGGTCGAGAAGCCCGAGTTCTATGC
>JBDLJV010000269.1:0-2046 GCA_039714175.1 Actinomycetota bacterium | reverse complement strand
TGCCCGGGTGCCTCAGACGGGGAGTGCTTCCTTGGCCACCACAGGATCGATGTCCTCATCTTCAGCCTTGGAAGGAGTCACGAGCACCAGCAGGCTCGGGAGGACGAGGAGCGCAACGACCAGCGACAGGGCGATCATCACTGCTGTCAGCACGCCGAACGTTGAGAAGATCGGTGTCGGCGCAAGCGCCATCACGAGGAATCCGAGAACGGAAGTGAGTGCTGACAGCACGAGCGCACCGCCGGTTCCTGTCCCCGCGCGGTGAACAGCGTCGAGGGCCGAGCCTTCTCCATCGAGTTCCTCACGGAAACGAGCCGTGAAGTGCGTCGAGAAGTCGATTCCGACACCAACAGCGATCGCTGCGATCGTCGCTGTCACAACGTTCACCGTGTAGCCGAACGTCGCCATGAAGGCGTAGATGCCGATCACGACAAGCCCTATCGGGAGCACGGATACGAACGCATAGCGACGGGACCGCAGCAGGAGCGATGCGATGACGAGCGCAAGAATGAGTGCTAGCGGTAGGGAGACGACCATCGACTTCGTGAAGGCATTCATGCCGTGGTACTGGGCGAGGACGTCGCCCGTCACCCGTGCAGTGAGACCATCAGTCTCAGCTTTGAGCTGGGCGGCAACATCGGTGAGTGCTTCCTCCACCGGCAGGATGATGTCTGCGTCGGTGAAGCTTCCCACCTGGATGTTGATCGCCGTTGCCTGGTCATTGCCCCGGTCGACGAACATCCACGGAAGCTCCTCGGCAGTCACCGCCACGTCACCATCGGGCGTCAGCACACCGTTGACAGAGATGTGCTGATAGATGGCCGAGATTGCTGCCTTCGAGTCGGGAAGTCCATCGCCATCTACATCTGCCAAGCTCGGGCCGGAGACCTCGATCTCTGCGACCGCAGGTGACGCCATGGTCATGCGCACGAAGTCCGCTGCATGCGGTTGCACGATCAGCTCACCTTCGGCGTTTCGGCCGAACTCGGCGCTGCTTGCATCGATTCGGCTGACTGCAGATTCGATCGCAACGAGGTTGTCGGGATCCGTCAGGTCACCCTCGATGAAGATGAGCGAGGATCCTTCACCGTTCGATGGGAAGTGTGCGCTGACACGCTCGATCGACTGGACGAAGTCCGTGTCTGTCGAGAGGAAGTCCTCGATCTCGAATCCTGATTGAACCGTGGATGCCTGGCCGAGGCCGATGGCGGCAAGGAGCACAACGACCGGGATCGTGATCGCGCGCCGCTTGGCGAGGTAGTGAACGGTTCTGCCTGCAGACTTCAGACCGTGAGCAGCACCCGCGTGGCCGTGAACGAGGGTGGCCCCGCGTTCGGCAGCACGCCGGTTGCGGCGTCGCGTGGCGAGCGCCGGCACGCCGACGAGAAGAGCGACGAAGACCACAAGGGCGGCAGCGCCCACGGTCGGCATCACCGCACTGAGGGCAACTGCGAGACCACCGACGATGGCCATCAATCCGGTGCCGATCGCGAAGGCGTACTTGGAGGCACCCTTGACCGGGTCGTCTCCCACGAACTCCTCGAGTCCGACAGTGATCCGCGGAGCGATCTGGCCAAGGAGGACGTAGGCCCAGATGAGCGAGATCGCAGAACCGATACCGAACTGGATGATGGCCTCGGTACCGGATGCAGCATTTGCCATGAACGCGCCGATCGATGACATCACGGCCAGCAGCATCGCAGTGAACACTGCAGTCATGCCGAACGGGTAGGCCTTTTCCGCACTGTGACCGCGTTCGACCTGCATCTCGCGGACACGGCCGACGCCATGGATGTAGAAGTCGACGCCGAACGAGATCATCGCGATTGGCACGATGAATGCCAGGAGCAGCGAACCCATCTTCAGGCCCAGGAGTGCTGCGGTCCCGTAGTAGGCGAGGGCCGTTGCAGCCAGACCAGAGCCGACGACAACGGCTGACCAGTAGGAGCGATGCACGACGGCGACCAGGATGATGATGAGAGCAACGGCGAGGAAGATGAACGGGGCCGACTGCTCGGTCGCTTCGGCGAAGGCGGTGGCGTTGTC
>JBDLJV010000268.1:0-2065 GCA_039714175.1 Actinomycetota bacterium | reverse complement strand
ACCTGACGCCTGACGCCTGATACCTGCAATCATCCCCCTTCGGTCATCGGGCGAACATCGAGGGCGGCGTCGAGCTCATCCTCGGGAAGCACTTCCATCTCGAGAGCAACCGAACGGACTCCCCGCCCTTCCTTGAAGGCCTTCTTGATGACCTCGGCGACCTTGTCGTAGCCGATGTGCGGCACGAGCGACGTGGCGACGATCGCGTTCTGATCGAGGAGGAACGCAGCGCGATCCGCATTCGCGGTGACGCCGTCGACCGTCATCTCCTTGAGGACTCGGGCACCAGCAGCGAGCAACTCGATGGACTCGAGCATGGCGTGTGCCATGACCGGCATCATCACGTTGAGTTCGAAGTTGCCGTTGGCGCCACCCCACGTGATGGTGGTGTCGTTGCCATAGACCTTGGCTGTGATCATCATCACGGCCTCGGGAATCACAGGGTTGATCTTGCCCGGCATGATCGAAGATCCGGGTTGGAGGGACGGCAGCGAGATCTCGCCGATGCCGTTGCGTGGTCCTGACGACAGCCAGCGAAGATCGTTGACGATCTTGAACATCGAGGTGGCGACTGTCTTCAGAGCGCCTGATGCGTTCACGTATCCGTCCTTGGCAGCCTGTGCCTCGAAGTGGTTGTCCGCCTCGCGGAAATCGAAACCGGAACGGCGGCTCATGATCTCGATCGTTCCTGCAGCGAAGCCGTGCGGGGCGTTGATGCCGGTACCTACGGCCGTGCCGCCGAGGGCAAGCTCGCGGAGTTCGGGGAGGATGGCGTTCATACGACCGATGCCTTTGCCGATCTGGGTGGCATAGCCGGAGAACTCCTGTCCAAGACGGATCGGTGTTGCGTCCTGGAGGTGCGTACGTCCGGACTTCAACACGTCGTCGAATTCGGTTGCTTTGGCATCGAGGCTCACCTGGAGGTTCGTGAGTGCTGGAATGAGATCTTCCTCGATCGCAGCAACGGCGGCAACGTGCATCGCTGTCGGGATAACGTCGTTGGACGACTGACCAGCATTGACGTGGTCGTTCGGGTGGACAAGTTTCGAACCACGCTCCCCGCCGAGTATCTCGGAGGCCCTGTTCGAGAGGACCTCGTTGATGTTCATGTTCGTTGACGTACCCGACCCGGTCTGGAAGATGTCGACGACGAACTGCTCGTCGTACGTGCCCTCCATGACCTCCTCAGCCGCTGCGATGATGGCATCTGCCTTGTCTGCTTCGACGATGCCCATCGACTTGTTCTGCTCGGCGGCAGAACCCTTGATGAGGCCGAGTGCCCACACGAATCGGCTGCCGAATCGGAGGTCGGAGATCGGGAAGTTGTCGACCGCTCGCTGTGTTGATGCGCCGTAGTAGGCGTCTGCGGGGACCTGTATCTCGCCCATCGAGTCACGTTCGATTCGCATGAGAAGCTCCTGGATAGGGTGCGCTATCTCGAAGATTAGTGAGGCCCCAATCAGGGATTAGCGGGCCAGGGACCAGCGGTTCAGGGACTCGGCACCGGAACGCCGCGTGCCTCGTCGATGTCGTAGGCCAGGGACGCCGTTCGGTCGAGTATTCCAAGCTGGACCCAGCCGGACCCGACGTCGTACTCCCCCACCCATCGGAAGACGGCCGTGATCGTGTAGTACTCAAGCGTTGGATGGCAGAGACCACCGGAGGGATGCTCCTCCCGGTACTCGGGTGGGCACGTTTTGGTGGTGTACGTATGCGTCACTGATCCTGCCGGGTATGCGTCCGCGTGGGAGGCCTGGTGGATGCTCCGAGCACCGTCCCCCCAGTCGACGCGAAGTTCCCTGATACTCGCTCGCACCCTGAGCGGCCTTCCATCAGGCAGAATCTCGTTGTGGTTGATCTCGGCGGGTTCCGGCGATGCAAGGTACGTCGGCAGGCCGGTGATGCCGCGATCCGATGGCTGCAGCGACGGCATCGGAGCAGCGAGCGTCCAGGAATGGAACACCGACCAGGCGGTGGCGGGCACATCGACAGGAGGCCTCACCACCACGGGACAGACCGGGAGGGCGTTCGCAGCGATGACCGCTGCATCGTTCGCCGGGTCCCA
>JBDLJV010000267.1:0-2074 GCA_039714175.1 Actinomycetota bacterium | reverse complement strand
CGCGAACATCGCGTCGACCGCATCGACAGCCGTTGTGTGAGCATTGACCATCTCTCCGATGAGTGAGTACGGGGCGTCGGCTTCGCGATCGCCGACGATGCCAAGAGCGATCTCCATTGCTCTGTCCGCAATGCCGACGTAGGCGGACATGATCAGCGGTAGCGCCGCGCCGAGGACCACGCTCCAGACAGGTGGGAACTTGTCCGCCGGACGGATGAGGGAGACGGCCTCGTCAGGCACAAACAGATCATCAATCACCACGGTGTGACTCCCTGTCGCCCGCAGACCGAGCGAATCCCAGGTCTCCTCGATCGTCACCTCATCGGCAGCAAGCGACACAGGGAAGTGGATGACGCTCGATCCGTCCGGCGCATCGTCCCACCGACAACTTGCCGCCAGCACATCCATCACTTCGCATCCGCTCATCGGCATCTTGCGAGCGGTGACCCTGAAGCCTCCCTCGACCTTCGTGGCCGTGCCGCTCGACCCGACCCAGTCGGACGCGCCACCGCTCGCAATCAGCACACCGTTGGCAACCTTCGTGAGCAAACCGGAGGCGTCCATGCCACGGTTGTGCCGCCACACCTGCGCCGCTACGACATGGGAGTGCATCGTCATCGTCACGGCAGTCGCTGGGTCCGAAGCACCAAGTGTCCGCAGGATCTCCCCCATTTCCGCATGCGACGATCCACCACCGCCAAATTCTGTAGGGACGAGAGCCGATGAGAGGCCCTCACTCGTGATCAGATCGAAGGCTTCTATCGAGATCTCGCCGGTGCGATCGCCTTCGACCGCTCCTGCCTCGAGCTTGTCCGCAACACCTGAAGCCACGCTCTTCCAGTCAATCATCTTCTCTCCTCCGGTTGGGGTGTCGGAGGAACATATCGACAAGGCAAGCGACGAACCAGTAGCAAATCTGTACCTGTCCGTACATACTGGTGTCCCCCGCAGCCAAGGAGCCCAACACCATGGCCAAGCCAGACAATGCCTACGGGCAGTACTGCCCGATGGTCCGCGCCGTTGAAGTGCTCGGCGAGCGCTGGACTCTCCTGATCCTGCGCGACATGCTCGTCGGCGTGAACCGTTTCAACGATCTCGCACGAGGTCTCCCCGGTCTGTCGCGAACTCTGCTCACCAAGAGGTTGCGCCAACTCGAGCGCACAGGCATCGTGACGCGATCCGAAGGGCAGTACCTCCTTACAGACGCCGGTCGAGATCTGGAACCGCTCGTATTCGGCATCGGCGAATGGGGCGCCCGCTGGATGTTCGATGAGCCCCGACCTGACGAACTGGATGCAGAGTTACTTGTCTGGTGGATGCACAGCCGCATCAACACGCCGGTTCTTCCATCGGACAGGACGGTCATCCACATCCGGTTCTCAGACGATCCGAGACTCTTCTGGCTACTGGTTGAATCCCGAAAGGCCTCGGTATGTCTGGTGGATCCGGGATTCGAAGTGGATGTGACAGTCCGGACAGACGTGCCAACCCTGTACGAGGTGTGGCTCGGGCGCCGACCCCTGCTATCGGCCGTGCGCGGGGGCGACGTCGCCCTCGAGGGCAATCGCGATCTGGTTCGGCTCATGCCCGAGGTGCTCCAGCTCAGTCCGATGGCGGAGTTGGTCTCCACCACCCGAGGGGTTCCTCCCAGCTGAGTCAGCGAGCAGCGCTCGGCTCCGCACCGATGCAACCGACCATGCTCCGTCGATAAGAGTCGATGTGCCAATCAACCGATCATTCGTCGATGAGCGCGTCGATCACCGATCTCATGTCGGATCGCTCCGCTGATGAGATGACGCGGGATGCCACTCTCATCGGGAAGGACTCTCCGAGGATCCTTCCGCTCAGCGCTGCCGTCCATTCGTCGCGGTCGGCAACGAGCTCGCCCCACGATTCCGGCGTGTCCTCCAGCGCCAAGGCAAGATCCCAAGCATTGTCTCGTGCATCAGCAATGGCCATCTTCATCAGTCGCTCGTCAACCGGACCGCCGAGGCGATCGATCCAAGCCATGCGACCGGAAACCGAGCCGAGGGAGTCCTGAAGGCTGTCCAACTTCTCGAAGAGGATCCTGTTC
>JBDLJV010000266.1:0-2083 GCA_039714175.1 Actinomycetota bacterium | reverse complement strand
GAGTCGGTCGCTTCCATCTACGAAACCGAGTCGGTCAGGGTGTTCAAGAACGACTTCGTGCCGTCGGGGCAGACCGGGGGTCTCAGCGTCATCGCGACAGACACGAACCTGCTCAACACACTCCAAGGGTCGATGGCCGATGGCGTGTTCCTTGATCAGGCAACCAATGACTATCCGGTCGTCGTCCTGGGTTCGGTGACAGCGGAGCGACTCGGCATCCGGTCGATTGACACGCCAACATCGGTGTGGATCGGAGATGAGTGGTTCGCCGTCATCGGCATCATGAACAGCCTTGAGCTGTCCTCGAATCTCGACCGTGCAGCTCTTGTCCCGCTCGGTGCAGCAGAAACATACCTCGAGGCGGACCTCGTACCTACAACGATCTACGTGCGTACGACCCCTGAAGCAGTGGACGACGTTCGGGCTGTAATGGCCGCCAGCGTCAATCCCGAGAACCCGGACCAGGTCGAAGTCACGCGTCCGTCCGACGCCTTGGAAGCCAGGGAAGCAGCCGAATCCGCGCTGACGAACCTGTTCCTTGGTCTTGGCGCTGTTGCCTTGCTTGTCGGAGGCGTCGGCATTGCGAACGTCATGGTCATCTCCGTGCTCGAACGCCGGGGCGAGATCGGCTTGCGGCGTGCGCTCGGAGCAACGAAGCGACACATCTCTGTGCAGTTCCTCGGAGAGTCGCTGCTCCTGGCAACAATCGGTGGTCTCGGAGGAGTTGGCCTCGGTGCGGCGGTCACAGCCGGATATGCCGCGTTCCAGGGATGGGCAGTGCTGATTCCGTCGATAGCGATCTTCGGTGGCCTCATCGCAGCGCTGTTGATCGGTGCCGTGGCTGGTCTGTATCCGGCGATGCGAGCAGCCAGGGTGTCTCCAACCGAAGCACTCCGAACTCTGTAAGCGACACGCGTGGCCCCGGGATCCTTCGGCTGTCCGACCGGATTCCGGGGTCTTGCTCGAATACAGGGTCTTCAACCATTACTAGCATCGCCGCAATCGGATATCTCCGAAGTAAGCAATTCTGGGAAGGGTTGGTCATGTACAAGAGCGTCATCTTCATTGAGGCACCGGGGGGCTCGGACAAGGGCCCCGATGGTCATCGGCGGGACACCATGCCGATGGTTGAAGCGCTGAGGGCGCAGGGGTGGAACGCCGAGACGATCTTCTACACCGACGACAAGCGTGACGAGATTCACGATCACATCCTCAATGGCTTCGATGCCTATGTGCCGCGTGTCAACCCTGGATCAATCCCCAGCGGTGAGCAGATCTTCTTCGACATGCTCCGCAGCCTCTCGGACAAGGGCGTAGTTGGCATGCCCCACCCCGACGCGATGATCGGCTACGGGGCAAAGGACGCTCTCGTCCGCCTGACCGATACCGACCTCGTACCCGATGACACGTTCTCCTATTACGACCTTGCCGAGTTCAAGGAGAGTTTCGCCGTGTCGCTCTCGCGGGGTGAACGTGTCCTGAAGCAGAACCGTGGCTCGACAGGCGAAGGCATCTGGCGGGTCGTCGTTGTTGACGAGCGTCCCTACCAACCCGGCGACTCACTCCCCCTCGATACGGCCATCAAGTGCACCGAGGCCGTCGACAACCATGTCGAGATGCACACCCTCGGCGACTTCATGGATTTCTGCAACCAATACCTCGTGGGCGACGGGGGCATGCTGTTGGACATGCCGTTCATGCCCCGCATCACCGAGGGTGAGATTCGCATCCTCCTCGTCGGCCCGACGCCGGTGTTCGTTGTGCACAAGAAGCCTGCAGAGTCCGAGGATGCGTTCTCCGCGACACTGTTCTCCGGCGCCAAGTACCGCTACGACGATCCAACCGAGTGGCCGGAGCTCATCGAACTGTTCGATGACAGCATCGGCATGATGATGGAGAAACTCGGCGGCTGGGACATCCCGCTCCTGTGGACCGCTGACTTCATGCTCGACGATGGCGACGACGGTGAGGACAAGTACGTCCTCGGTGAGATCAACTGCTCCTGTGTCGGGTTCACGAGCCATCTCGATCGGGGCATCCAGGACACCGTTGCGAACCAGGTAATCGGTGTCATCGAGAGCCA
>JBDLJV010000265.1:0-2108 GCA_039714175.1 Actinomycetota bacterium | reverse complement strand
GCTGCTCGAGGAGGGCGAGGAATCGATCGACGTTGTCGAGCGGCGTGCGATGCTCGAGATCGTCGGCCAACAGGCCGTTCACATGTCCCGCATCGTCTCGGATCTCATCATGCTTGCTCGTGACGCCGGAGATGAGCTCGAACTGGTCATCACGCGGGTTCCAATGCACGATCTTGCCCGGCGATCGGTTCAGGCATCCGGGATCGCTGCATCATCCGTTGACGTTGACTGCCCCTCTGATCTCGAGGGTTTTGTCGATGCCTCCCGGATCCAGCAGGTGCTGGTGAATCTTCTGACCAACGCAGAGCGCTACGGAGGCCAGGAGCGCAAACTCCAGCTTCGAGCCAGAGGATCAGATCTTGTGCTCGAGGTGCACGACAACGGGTCCGGGATCCCTCGCCGATACGAGGTGAGTGTCTGGGACCGCTTCGAACGTGGCCCGAATCGACTCAACGCCGAGGTTCCCGGTTCCGGAATCGGACTGGCGATCGTCGAAGCGATCGCCAACGCTCATGGAGGAACGGCGAGCTATCGCGAATCCGAACTCCTCGGCGGAGCATGCTTCTCTGTCGATCTGCCGGGCAGGGCAAACTCGACGGTCATGCCAGCCACCGACGACGTCACGCCGAATCTCAGGCCGAATCAACCTGTCGGATGACTCCTGACCCTCAGTCAGCGCATCGGTAGCGCGCTGAGGCAGTCGGGCAACGCACGTCAGCCGGCCGGTTCGATGTCCAATGCCAGCACGATGAACTGTGTGAACTGTCCTGCGCCGAAGTTGTTGTCGCTGACTATCACCAGGCTCTGCCTGCCATCCGGAAGAACCGGACCGAAGGTCATGCCCTCGATGTTGTCGATCGGTACTCCGATGTCATCGAACTCGAAGATCGAGTGTTTCGTCATCGGGGTGAACGCGATCGGCGATCCGCCTACGTACAGTGCCTCATTGTCGAGGACATCCGTCGCACCCATCGATGATGCCTCATAGAGGACGACGTAGTTGGCAGTTCCGTGGCCGAGCGTTCCGAACACCGAGAACGACCGCTCCATCACGAGCATCGTCCCGTGGTTGTCGATCGGCAGGACCTCGACGATGCCGTTGACACCGAAGATGCTCGACGGCTCAGCCCACGGTTCCACCTCGTACACGTACTCGGACACAGGCAGTCGCTTGTGGATGTCATACGTGAGTACCCGGGCAAGGCTCCCGTTGGTGAACGATGCCGCCGGTCCGTCCTGGAACAGGGCACCCTCACCCGCTGTGACGAGGAAGTGCTCGTCGGGGGTCAGGTTCAGGCTCTCGAACGAGAGGTTGCGCCTCACACCCCAGTCGATCCCATTCGGCAGGTACTTGTCGGGGATCGGCAGCTGCGCTGTCAGTCGACCGTTGAGGTTGTAACGGTTGATGAACGGATTGAGCAGCGGGTCCGTGTTGCCCTCGGAGGACATGTAGAGCTGTCCGCTGCGTGTCAGGACAAAGCCCTCGGGATCGAGACCGCCGGGGGCGAACTCGGTCTTGTTCTTCTCGAAGACCGTGGTGACATCTGTGAAGACGACATCCCCGGCGTCGAGGTAGCCGTCAGCGAAATCGATCTCGACGGTGTAGTACCTGACCGGATCCCCTGTTGGTCTGTTCCCCTGGTCGTCCGAAACCGTGTAGTAGACCTGCCTGCTTTCGTCGAAGGTGATGCTCGACAGTCCGCCGATCTCGGTACCACCGAAGGGCGTACCCGTTGGCACGATGACCTCTCCGATGAACTCAATGTCGGCGACAGTCTTGGCTCCTTCGTCCTTGCCAGCCGCAGACAATGCTGCTGCCGGAACCAACATGAGTACCGCTACGGCGGTTGCGATCGTGAGACGAAGCCGTCTCCGGAAGAGCGGACGCATGAGAACCTCCCAATTCGGATGTCCGTTTCGTTCTTGTGAGAAACCCTACTACCGCACGAAACGACCGATTCAGGGAGTCACAGCGCTAGACGGAGTCGGCGATGACGTCGGTTGTCTTTCTCGCGTACATGTCGGCGAATCTCTTCGTCACCCAGAACACCAGTGGTATCGCGATCAGGTTCAGCAGTGCGAAGGAGCGGAACACACCGTCGAAACCG
>JBDLJV010000264.1:0-2115 GCA_039714175.1 Actinomycetota bacterium | reverse complement strand
CTCACCCCCTGACCGCGAACCCAGGGTTACGGACCCTCTCCACGGAGTCTGTGGCCCACAGAATGGCGACCGCGGATTCGGAGGCGCGTTCGATACGTATCATCGAGCGCCGATGGAACACGAACTCACAACACTCCCAAACGGACTCAGACTCATCACGCACCACATGCCCTCGACCCGGTCCGTTGCGATCGGGTGTTGGGTTGACACGGGTAGCAGGGATGAGACTCCTGAGGAAGCAGGCGCATCGCATTTCCTCGAACATCTGCTCTTCAAGGGCTCAGACGAATGGCCGGCACGGCGGATATCGGAGACCTTCGACGGCATAGGTGCCCGCCACAACGCCTTCACCTCCAAGGAATACACGTGCTTCTGGACCCGGATGCGCGACGAGGACCTGACCACCGGCATCGAGATCCTTGCCGAGATGCTCCAACGTCCCGCGTTCCGACAGTCCGAGATCGACTCGGAGCGCAATGTTGTGCTCGAAGAGATCAACATGAACGAGGACGACCCCACCGACGTCGCCCACGAGCAGTTCATCGATGCGATCTGGAGCGACCATCCGCTGGCGCCGCCGGTTCTCGGGACGAGGAATTCCATCACGGAGATGAGCCGTGACACGATCCACGGATACTGGGAGCGTCGTTATACGCCCCACTCGGTCGTCGTGGCGGTCGCGGGGAATCTGCCGGAGAATCTCACGCAGCTCGTGGAGAAGCACTTCGGAGACTGGCAGGGGAGTCCGGTTGAGCGCAATCTCGTCGTTCCGGAACGCGTTGCGCGGGTCCAGGTGACGCGAAGAGATACCGAACAGGCGCACCTCATCATCGGGTCCCCGTCGATTACGCGGGCTGATGAGCGCAGGTTCGCCCTATCCCTTGTCGATCACATCCTCGGGGGCGGCATGTCGTCCCGGCTCTTCCATGAGATCCGTGAGACGCGCGGCCTCGCATATGCGGTCCACGCATTCCGCTTGCCCTTCGCAGACGCCGGAGCAGCCGGAACGTATGTCGGCACGACACCTCGCCAAGCCGATGAAGTTCTCAAGATCGTGAGGGAGCAGTACGCACTCGTGCTCGACAAGGGCGTGACGCCCGAAGAACTCGACCGGGCGAAAGGCCATGTGAAGGGCTCGCTCGCGATCAGCCTCGAGGACGCGAACAGCAGGATGAACCTGATCGGCCGAACCGAGATCGTGGGGCAGGAACACCTCACGGTCGATGAGATCGTTGAGGCAATATCCGCCGTCACCCACGACGAGGTAATCGACGTTGCAGGAGCTGCGTACGATGGTCCCTACGTGATCGGCGCTGTCGGTCCCTTCGACAGTCATGACCTGGAGGAGCACATCCGATGAAGGTAGGCGTTTCGGGGGCATCCGGCCGAATGGGAGGCCTCTCCGCGTCGACGATCGATCAGGCGGACGATCTCCATCTCATCGGCCTATACGACCCGTTCACGAAGGGCAGCATCGCCGGGCTCACCATCAGCAACGATCGCTCCATTCTCGACGGATGCGACATCATCGTGGAGTTCTCGCGTCCGGACGTGGTGATGGAGAATCTCGGTGTGTGGCGATCTTTCGGAGCGAACGTCGTTGTGGGCACTTCCGGTTTCGACGCTGACCGTCTCAGGGAACTCGGGGAGGTCTGGGCAAACGGTCCGGGGAACTGCATCGTTGTCCCGAACTTCTCGATCGGCGCGGTGTTGATGATGAAGATGGCTGAGATCGCCGCGCCACACTTCCCTGTTGCTGAGATCGTTGAGATGCACCACGACGAGAAAGCGGATGCTCCGTCAGGAACAGCGATTGCAACGGCGCAGAAGATCGCTGCACAAGCTCCGAATCAGGATCGGAAGGTGATCTCGGAGGAGCTGTATGAAGGGGCACTCGGAGCGAACGTGGATGGTGTCGCCGTCCACGCCGTGCGACTCCCCGGCGTTGTGGCTCATCAAACGGTGATGTTCGGCGGCGAAGGCGAGCGATTGTCGCTGGCCCATGACACCTCCGACCGTTCAGCGTTCATGCCGGGAGTCCTGCTTGCAGTCCGGTCCGTCCCCGCCCAGAAGGACCCGCTCGCCGTCGGCCTGGAGACACTTCTGGGGATCTGA
>JBDLJV010000263.1:0-2141 GCA_039714175.1 Actinomycetota bacterium | reverse complement strand
GCAGACCGATTCGCAACGCTCTCTTTCATCAGGTCACAACGCGACACGGCGCTCGAGGATGCGAAGGCATCGGTCCTCAATGCCTACATGAACGGTGGATCCACGCAACCTTCGATTGCTTTCTCTGCGTCGGCGGTATCCGAGGTGTCTGTTGGAGTCGCTTATCTGAGCGTGTTGACCGAGGACCAGGCAGGGGCGGCTGATCGCTACGCGCGGATCGTCGACATCCAGGAGGCTGAGGAAGCCAAGGTCAGGGCAGTAGAAGAGGCGATCGAACAAGAGGTAGATGCGCTGGTCAAGACGGAAGCCGAGATCGAAGCGGCGAAGGCCGAACTCGAGACCGAGCGCGGTGCGCTCTCGTCAGAGTATGAACGTCAGGCAGCGCTGCTGGCCGAGGTACAGGAGCAGATCGAGGAGTTCGAGGGGGAACTCAAGGCTCTTGCGAGGGAGGAGTCCTCGATCAAGGCCAGGATCAGGGCCGCGTCGGAGCCGACAGGCACGAAGCCGGGACGTCTTGTTCGCCCGGTGCCGGGTGCCATCTCGTCGGGATTCGGGATGCGTGTTCATCCGATCCTCGGTACGCAGCGGATGCACAACGGTGTCGATATGAACGCATCCCAAGGTGATCGGATCAGGGCGGCCGCTGATGGAACTGTCATCCTTGCCGCTGTCAAGGGTGGGTACGGAAACACGATCATGATCGACCACGGCGGCGGAATGGTCACGCTGTACGCTCACCAGTCGCGATTCGCGGTGTCCCGGGGTCAGAAGGTGAAGGCAGGCGAGACGATCGGGTACATAGGATCCACCGGCCTGTCGACCGGGCCGCACCTGCACTTCGAGGTACGGATCGACGGAGCGCCAGTGAACCCAGCCAACTACATCTAGGCCACTGGGTAGCCTCGCGGGCATGTCTGGTCGCAAGGTCGTCGCAACGAACCGAAAAGCACGGTTCAACTACGAGATCCTCGACACGTTCGAAGCCGGCATGGTGCTTCGCGGGTCGGAGGTCAAGTCACTGCGTGATGCCCAGATTCAGTTGAAGGACTCGTACGCCTCGATACGTGAGGGAGAGATCTGGCTGGAGAACGCGCACATCGCTCCGTATTCGTTTGCAGAAGGTGGCGGCCACGATCCCGAGCGTCCCCGCAAGCTTCTGATGCACCGCCGCGAGATCGATCGCCTGGCTGGCCGCATCAAGGAGGAGGGCCTCACGCTTGTGCCGCTCCAGGTCTACTTCGTCAACGGCAAGGCGAAGATCGAACTGGGCCTCGGCAAGGGGAAGCGCACGAGGGACAAGCGTCGTGACATCGTCGCCCGTCAGCAGAAGCGTGAGATGGAGAGAGCTCGTTCTCATCGGCGGTAGGCGTCTGTCGTTCGTCGTATGTCGTATGTCGTTCTACACCACGGTGAGGTTGTCAAGACCTGCTTCGCGGATGGTTTGAGCGAGATCGTCGAGCAGCTCGTGTGTGGCGGCCTGCAAATTCTCGGCTTCGGGGCGGACGCCGTGGGGACGGTATCCGATGAGCTTGACCGACATGTCAGGGTCAACGTCGTGCAACCACTCTGCCGTGCGGGCGATCGCTTCCGTGCTGTCGTTCTCGCCGGGAACGATCATCAAGCGGACCTCATGGAGCTTCCCAATGTCGGCGAGATACTTGATGGAGGACAGGACACGATCGTTGCCGCGCGTTGTCATGCGCTGATGTGTGTCGGAGTCGAAGGCCTTGAGATCGACCATTGCCCCGTCCATCCCATCGGCGAGTTCATCCCAGATCTCGACTGCTGCTGAACCGTTCGTGTCGATCAGCGTTGTGAGATGGATGAGTTCGTCGTCTGCCTTGATCTCCGCGAACAGGGCTCGGACAAACGTGTGCTGCAGGGTTGCCTCGCCACCCGACACGGTGACGCCCGAGATGAATGGGGCAACCTCTCGGATCTCATCGAGGATCTCATCGACGGTCGTCGGTGTGGCGTCGTTCGATTGCATGGGAATCGTGTGCGGGTTGTGGCACGCGAGGCAATCGAAGTTGCACCCTTGCAGGAACACCACGAAGCGGTTCCCGGGTCCATCGACCTGGGAGAACCGGATCGTGTCAGTGACCAGGCCGCGGAGTTCGTTCACGGATGAGGACCCGCTT
>JBDLJV010000262.1:0-2155 GCA_039714175.1 Actinomycetota bacterium | reverse complement strand
GTGATCGGCACGTCCGGGAGTTGTGCAGATACAGAGGCACCGAGGTCGACACTCAACCCTCCGTCGGTGGTCGTGGACGCGAACCCGCCAACCGCCTCTACGACTTCAGCACCGACCTCGTAGCAGCACGGCCCGATGTGTGGCCCGACGGCCGCAGCAACCACGGAATCCTCCGAATCGCTGATCACTCGCACTGCCTCTCTCACCACGCCGGATGCCACGCCCCGCCAACCGGCGTGAACGATGGCCACGGAGTGTTCGCCGACGAGAGCGATCGGCACACAATCGGCCGTGGCGATGGCGATCGGGAGACCCGGGGTAATCGTGACGATGCCGTCCGCGTCACCGAGATTCCCTGGCTCCGTTGCGTACACGACAGCGCTGCCATGTACCTGATCCACAAAAGCCCATCGTTGCGGTACTCCCAGCGAGCCGCAGAAATGGCGCAACGCGTCGACGCTGCTGCGCGGGTCGCCGTCGTCGGACTCACCGAACGCCACCCCGGGAAAACCCCGAGGTCGGATCATCCCTTGACGAACCCGGGAATGTCCATCTCGTCGGTGCCTGCAGGCACTGTGTCCCCGGCATCCTCGAAGATGCCCGGACGCTGTGTGCGGGACTGCTGAGATCCGAATGCCCCGCGACGATCGTGGTCGAACCCGGCGGCGATCACGGTCACGCGCATCTCGTCGCCGAGCGTTTCATCGATCACCGATCCGAAGATGATGTTCGCGTCCGCATCCGAATGATCAGAGATCAGCGATGCGGCTTCGTTGACTTCGTGCAGAGTCATGTCCCGTGGACCGGCGATCGAGAGGAGCACGCCACGTGCACCATCCATCGACGTTTCGAGCAGCGGGCTGGCGATGGCTTTCTCCGCTGCCTGGTGGGCCCGACTGTCTCCGGTCGAATGGCCGATACCCATGACGGCGGACCCTGCATCGGACATCACTGCCTTCACGTCGGCGAAGTCGACATTGATCAGTCCCGGGGTAGTGATCAACTCTGTGATTCCCTTGACACCGGAGGTGAGCACGTCGTCGGCCATGCGGAATGCATCAGCGACCGGCGTCGAAGGCTCGGCGATTTCGAGGAGTCGTTCGTTCGGGATGATGATGAGCGTGTCCACGGCACCCTTGAGTGCCTGAATGCCCTGTTCGGCCTGAACGGACCTGCGGCGACCTTCGAATCCGAACGGTCGGGTCACGACACCAACGGTGAGCGCACCACAGGCGCGAGCCACTTCGGCAACGACGGGGGCGGCGCCGGTTCCCGTGCCGCCACCTTCTCCTGCGGTGATGAACACCATGTCGGCACCGGTCAGTGCATCCTCGAGTTCATCACGATGATCCTCGGCTGCTTCTCGTCCGACCTCGGGGTTCGCTCCGGCACCGAGCCCGCGAGTTGAATCGCGGCCGATGTCAAGCTTGAGATCGGCGTCGGACATGAGGAGTGCCTGAGCGTCCGTGTTGACGGCAATGAACTCGACACCACCCACACCGTGTTCGATCATGCGGTTGACAGCGTTCACGCCGCCGCCACCAACGCCGATCACTTTGATCACCGCGAGGTACGTCATCGGTGGCTTGTTGGAATCTGTGGTCATGTTTTTTCCTCCCGAAGAAGGCCCTCCCCAAGAAGGCGTTGTTCAACCTTAGTCCTCGAATCGAGGTTCATGCCAGCCTCATTCCTCAACCTCTGGTTGAGGCTGAGGGTTTGTCACTGCCGGCCTCAACGGTGCAATGAGGTCGATGAATGCGCCCGGTTCGATGCCACTGTCGAGAAGCGCCTCCAACACGGATGCCTTCTGGGCCATATCGACCGGTCTGCCGAGGCGAATCTCGTGTCCACCGACCTCACCAACGAGCCCCTCCCCCTCCACACGCACCATTGCTCCGGCACGATTGGTGGTCGAGAGCTGCTCCACGAATACAAGCGCACCGACAGCATTCGGATCATCTACGACATCGCCGGGAAGCAATGCTCCCTGATCGATAGCAATGACCGGGCCGTCCCCGATGGGAGCGGGCACCTCCATGATCACACCGCCGTCCGATGCCAACAACATCCACAGATCACCGGCAAGCACAGGAGCAACCGGAATCCGCTCCGTCACGTCGATCACGAGCGAACCGGGCCACAGAACGCGAACGTC
>JBDLJV010000261.1:0-2166 GCA_039714175.1 Actinomycetota bacterium | reverse complement strand
CTGCACGGCCTGCCGTGCAGGACTGCTCCCCGTAGTAGTCGGTGAAACGGACCCCCTCGTTGGCGATCCGGTCGATGTTGGGTGTTTGGTACCCCATCAGTCCGTCTGCGTAGCAGCTCAGGTTGCTGATTCCAATGTCGTCACCCCAGAGCACCAGGATGTTCGGTTTGCCTTGCGGCATGAGCGCCCCCTTTCCAGATTGTGGCGCGGTCCTTCGCTTGCGACTGTACCCATGCCGGTGTTGGGAGGCAATCTGAGCCGAGACACAACCGCTTAGTCTCGCTGTCCGAAGACCAATCAGGGATTCCGGAGAACCGCTGGTTCACGGTAGGATGCCCGCCGTGAGCCCACGAACGAGAGGGCGAGGCGATGGGCACTACCTCGACATCAACCGACTCTGACAGCTTCCTCAGCCGGTATGTTCCGATGGCTGCCTGGCTTCGTGACTACCAGTGGAATCGCTGGCTCCGGATCGACGTCATCGCCGGAATCTCCGTCGCAGCACTGCTCATCCCCGAATCGCTCGGCTATGCGAAGATCGCTGGCTTGCCCCCGGAGGTGGGTCTCTATGCCGCACCCCTCGCGCTTCTCGGCTATGTCATCTTTGGCCGATCAACGGTGCTCGTTCTTGCTACTTCGTCTTCGACGGCCGCTGTTTCGGCAAGCATCATCGCTGGCATGGTCAGCGGCAAGGGCACCGATCCTGTCATGCTCTCAGCTGCGCTGGCCCTGTTCACCGGCGTCATTTTCGTCGTAGCAGGTCTGCTCCGTCTCGGCTGGGTGGCGAACTTCATGTCCAAGACGGTTATCGAAGGCTTCATCGTTGGCTTGTCGATCAGCATCATCATCGGTCAGTTCGACGATCTTCTCGGAATCGAGATCGAGGGCGAGAACGCCATCGAGAAGCTCTTGAGCGTATTTGGCAACATTGGGAATGCCGATCTCTCAGCCATGGTCGTCGGCATCGGAAGCCTCCTCCTCCTCATCGGTCTCGAACGATTCATCCCGAAGCTGCCAGCGGCTCTCACTGTCGTGATCCTGAGCGTTTTCTATGTGCAGATCTTCGATCCGGCCACGCTCGCGATCGTCGGCGACATCCCGCAGGGACTGCCCTCGATCGGAGTCCCAACCCTCTCCGCATCTGAGATCTCAGGCCTGTTCGCTGGAGGACTCGCCGTTGCGCTGATCGGGTTCTCCGAGGGCTATGGCGGTGCCGTGACGTATGCACGCAAGTACGGCGATCGGTTGGAGAGCAACCAGGAGTTCATCGCCTACGGAGCCTCGAACATCGGTGCAAGTCTGACCAGCGGGATGGTCGTTGGTGGCAGCCTGTCGAAGTCGGCAGCGAACGACGCAGCGGGAGCAAAGAGCCAGATCTCGAATGTTGTGAGCGCTGTACTCGTCATCCTTACGCTGCTGTTCCTTGCCCCGTTCTTCGAAAGCCTCCCCGAGGCGACCCTCGCAGCTGTCGTGATCCACGCACTCCTACACAGTGCAGACCCCCGGAAGCTCGCTCCGGTGTGGAGATTCGCTCGACTCGAATTCTGGATTGCGGCAGGTGTTCTCGCAGCGGTACTCGTACTCGATACGCTTCCGGCGATTGTCCTTGGTGTCGTGATCTCCATCGGCATCGTGATCTTCCGCGTGAGTTTCCCGCAGTCATCCGAGCTTGGTCGGGATCCTGAGACGGGGAGACTCGAGAGCCTGAACATTCACAGGGGCGCAGAGGCCGTGCCCGGAATCGTCGTGTACAGGTTCGAGGCACCGCTCTTCTATGCAAACGCCGAAGCTTTCGCCACCCGTGCACACGACCTCATTGATGCTGCAGAGCCCGAAGCTCGGGTGCTCGTCATCGACTGCGAGATGATGTTTGCCGTCGACTACACCGGAGTCGAGGCTCTCGACGGCCTCATCGAGGATCTGGAGATGAAGGATGTGGAGATCCGCCTCGCGCGTGTCCACAACGACATGCTCGAACGAATCCGGACCAGCGGAACGCTGGAGGCGATCGGTGACGAACAGATTTTCGACAGAATCGGCGACGCAGTCGCGAAGGGCATCTGACGCCCCGGAGGATGACAGCGAACCTGCGCACCGAGTTCGTGCAGCTTCCACGAACGATGGCACGCCCGGAGGGACTCGAACCCCCAACCTTCTGATCCGTAG
>JBDLJV010000260.1:0-2183 GCA_039714175.1 Actinomycetota bacterium | reverse complement strand
CCACAAGTAGCAGCGCGATCAGCATCGTCATGAGTCGTGTCGTCATATGGGTTCCCCCCTCGTTGGGTACGACGGAGGCTACATGCCTTCGTCTCTCGCTTCAACGGGAGATCCGGGCGCAATGCCGGTGGCCACGGCTCTATCGTTCGCGCATGAGAATCGCGCTCGTCGAGCCGTACTACGGAGGGTCACACAAGGCGTGGGCCGATGGCTACGCGGCCACATCTGGTCACGATGTCGTGTTGATCACCCATCCCGCCCGGTTCTGGAAGTGGAGAATGCACGGAGCGTTCCTCACACTCGCCGAGGATCTCGCCAGCGACGTCGCGGTGAACGGACCACCCGATGTGATCCTTGCCTCGTCGATGATGAACGTGGCAGCGTTCGCTGGAGCGATTCGACATGTTGTGCCGGGCGTGCCAATCGCTACGTACTTCCATGAAAGCCAGTTCACATACCCGCTCTCTCCAGCAGACAGGCCGGATGCGACGTATCAGATGAAGAACTGGGCCAGTGCCGCAGTGGCCGATCTTGTGATCTTCAATTCGGAGTACCACCGTGCGGTGTTCAGGGGAGAGGCTCGTCGATTCCTCAACGGCTTCCCTGAGTACAAGCATGTTGAGAAGGTTGATGAAGTCATCGACGCGAGCATTGTGCTTCCTGTTGGCATCGACGCCAACGGTCTCGCGCATGCGGAGCCCGGGCGTCCTCCATTGATCATCTGGAATCAGCGGTGGGAACATGACAAGGGTCCCGATGAGCTCAAGGCAATCGTCGCTGGGCTGATCGATTCCGGAGTCGAGTTCTCGATGGCGATGACGGGTGAGGTCTTCGTGTCTGTACCCGAGGAGTTCGCCGAGGTCACCGGCATGCTCGGTGATCGCCTCATCCACTCCGGTTGGGCCGAGCGCGCCCGGTACGTGGAACTCCTCAACCAGGCATCTGTGGTGCTCTCGACCGCACACCAGGAGTTCTTTGGCATTGCGATCACCGAGGCCGTCGCTGCGGGTGCCAATCCGGTCTTCCCGAACCGTTTGGTCTACCCCGAGCGCATAACCGACTTCGGAGCCGATCCGGACCACTCGCTCTACGAGTCCCCCGAACACGCCGTACGTTTGATCACGAAAGCTCTCAGTCGCCCGTCCGATCCGACCGTCGCGGAAGTCGCCCGTGGATTCTCCTGGCACCAAATCGCCCCCCGCTACGACGCAGCCCTCGCCTCTCTCATTCGTACTACGTAATACGTACTACGTACTACGGCTCCTCATCGCTCGGCGATGAGGAGCTACGCCTTGATCTCGCCTTCGACCCATTCGACGCGGTGGTCGGCTTCGACGAAGCGGACGGTTCCGGATTCGGAGCGCATGATCACCGAGTGCGTCGTTGTGTGGATGCCTCCGAACCGCACGCCCCGTAGCAGTGCTCCAGTGGTCACACCGGTGGCTGCGAAGAACGTGTTGTCGGAGTTCACGAGATCCTTCGTGGTCAGCACCTGGTCCAAGTCCAGACCGTTGTTGCGGGCGTAGTCCCGTTCCGAATCGTCCCGTGGCCAGAGCTTGCACTGGATCTCCCCCCGAAGCGCCGCCATGGCACAGGCCGAAGTCACAGCTTCAGGGGAACCACCGATGCCGAACATGATGTCGATTCCGTTGTCGAGGATGGCGGTGGTGATCGCACCCTGGATATCCCCGTCGCCGATGAGTGATATGCGGGCGCCCGCTTCACGAACCTGACGGATGTACTCAGCATTGCGCGGACGCTCGAGGATGACGGCCGTGACCTCGTTGACCTCCTTGCCGTTCGCCCTGGCTACCTGCGCGAGGTTGTGCGCAACGGGTGCATCGATGTCGACAGTTCCGGCAGCAGCCTCGCCAACGGCGAGTTTGTCCATGTACACGAGGCTTCCGGGTGCATACATGGACCCACGCTCGGCAACCGCGATCACCGCAAGAGCATTGCCACGACCTTCCGCCGTCAGTCGGGTGCCGTCAACAGGGTCGACCGCCACATCGACGAGCGGCGGTCTGCCGTTGCCGACCCGCTCCCCGTTGTACAGCATGGGTGCTTCATCCTTCTCGCCCTCACCGATCACGACGATGCCGTCGAGGTCGGTCTGCGAGAGGACCTGGCGCATTGCGTCCACAGCCGCTTGGTCAACGGTGTCCTTGTCCCCGCGACCTTGC
>JBDLJV010000259.1:0-2223 GCA_039714175.1 Actinomycetota bacterium | reverse complement strand
TGCGATCTGATCCTGAAGTGTCTTGGTCGATGTGGCGATCACGACTCTCTTGGCGGATGTGATGGCAGGTACGAGATAGCCGAACGACTTTCCGATGCCCGTTCCCGCTTCGCACACCAGGTGATGTTTGTCCGAGACCGCCTGTGCCACCCACGCAGCCATGTCCTCCTGTCCCGGTCGGTGTTCGCCACCGGTCGCATTGACGACCTGGTCGAGTACATCGACGGCGACGACGGGAGCGGGCGGCGGTTGGTGAGATTCGTTCGGCACTGTGCTGTCGAGTTTCGCCGCTCTACGGAGGAATGCAACACCGGCTCTGGGCGCGGTGCCTGGTGGCTGGATTGCCTCGTACGAGGAGGACTTCCTCGACGATGCCAGTCCTACCGAGTGGCCTCGGAGATGATCTTGGTGATCTCCTCGACAGAAGGAACGCGTCCCGAAACCTTGATCTCGCCGTCGATACGTAGTGCAGGCGTCTTCATGACGCCGTACGCTGCGATCTGTCCGTAGTCGGTGATCTTGGTGATTTCTTGGGCCATGCCGAGTTGTTCAAGTGCTTCGGCGGTTGCCTTCTCCAGGTTGCTGCAGTTCTTGCAGCCCGGTCCGAGAACTTGGATATCCATGGTGTCTCCTCAATGGTCAGATGATCGTGTTGAACAGGTAGCCGGCGGTCACGATGCCGGTTGCCAGCACTCCGATGAACGTGGCGAGAAGCTTTGGTTGGAGTACACGTCGCAGCAGGATCATCTCCGGAAGTGAGAGCGCTACGACAGCCATCATGAAGGCGAGCACGGTTCCCAGAGCCACACCTTTGTCGGCGAGTGCACCGGCCAGCGGAACGATGCCGGCGGCGTTCGAGTAGAGAGGTATTCCAACCATCACGGCGAGAGGGACTGCCAGCACGTTGCCGGAACCTGCGAGGTTGACGAAGAAGTCCTCCGGTGCCCAACCGTGGATGACTGCGCCTAGACCGATACCGATGAGGAGGTAGGGCCAGATCTTCCCGATGATGGTCCTGACCTCTTGTCGGGCCATGGCGAATCGGTCGCTCCAGGGCATCGTTGTCGATGGCTCGACCGGCTGGCCGTCGATGGTGGTCTCGAACACGAATGGCTCGATCCAGCGCTCGAGGTTGAGCCTGCCCAACACATATCCACCAACGACTGCGACGATGAGGCCGAAGGTGACATACGCCGTTGCGACCTTCCATCCGAACAGTCCGAAGATGAGGATCACCGCAACCTCGTTGACCATTGGTGATGCGATCAGGAAACTCATGGTCACACCGAGAGGGACACCGGCGGCAACGAAGCCGATGAACACAGGGACCGCCGAACAGGAACAGAACGGTGTAACCACACCGAGTCCGGCGGCTGCCACATTCCCGTAGCCCTCGTGTCGGCCGCCAAGGGCCCTTCGGGTCTGCTCGATGGTCACGAAGCTGCGCAGAACAGTGACGATGAAGATGATCCCGACGAGCAGCAGCAGGATCTTGGTCGTGTCATACACGAAGAAGTGGATCGACGCACCCAAGTGGCTGTCGGCGTCGAGGCCGGCGAGGTCGTAGATGATGAAGTCCCAGAAGGCGCCGTTGAGGGCGTACCCGACTGTCCATGCGAACCCTGCAGCGATGACCGAGCCCCAGAGTTGGGATGGTTTCAGCTGATGACCGGAGGAGGGCACGGCCGTCGTCATGATCGAAGCCCATCCGGCAACGCAGTTGCGACGCGTTCGCGCGCGTCGGTGGCCATCTCGTAGTCGACCCAGCGGCCACGCTTGGTGCCAACGATCAAGCCTGCGTCGCGTAGCACCTTCAGGTGGTAGGACAGCAGATTCGGTGCGAGGTCGAGGTGCTCTTGGAAGTGGCAATTGCAGCGGATCTGGGGCGACAGCATTTCAAGGATCTCGAGTCTCGTGGGATCAGCGATCGCCTTGAGGACATCGGCCCGGATGCTGAGATCCGACATGTCAAGATCCATTGAACTGTGCATCCTGTGATCGTATCCCCATACGATTCAATATGTCAAGATCAGTTGAAGTGTCGAGATCTACCCAGCGCAGAAGCAGCGAGCCTTCGATGTGTCGGTGCCCACCCCGCTCCTTGAGGAAGGGGTGGGCACCGGCTGCCCGGGTGCCTCAGACGGGGAGTGCTTCCTTGGCCACCACAGGATCGATGTCCTCATCTTCAGCCTTGGAAGGAGTCACGAGCACCAGCAGGCTCGG
>JBDLJV010000258.1:0-2229 GCA_039714175.1 Actinomycetota bacterium | reverse complement strand
GATCCCAAGACGGCAGCGTTCATGAAGCTCGTCGGCATCGAGATGAAGATGAAGCAGTACGACAACGGAGCGAAGTTCATCCAGCAGGTGGAGGACATCGCCTCGTGGGATGCACTCTCGATGGCATGGGAGTCACCCGAAGCCCTCCCGACACTCGACGAGATCCAGGATGCCTCGCTGTGGCTCGACCGGATGGCAGGGTGACGGTCAACCTCACCGACGCGGTGCTCGATGCCGTCGGCGGCAACAACTGCGTGGTCGCTCTGGGTGGTGGAGCGGATTCATCGATGCTGCTCTGGTCAGCAGTCGAAGCGATCGGCGCCGAACGCGTTCGGTGTGTATTCGTCTATCACGGCCTTGAGGGATCCGATGCATTGCGGCAGGCAGCCATCAACGTCGCCGATCGCGCAGGTGTCGACCTGGAGGTCGTTGAAGCCATCGTCCACGACGGCGGCAACCTCGAAGCCAGGGCCCGCGCAGCGCGTTACGAAGCCATCGAGGCACTCCTCGCGGACGACGAGGTTGCGCTCACCGGCCACACCGCAGACGACCAGGCAGAAACCGTCCTCATGCGTCTCCTGCGCGGGTCGGGATCAGGTGCGCTTGGTGGCATTCCCCGTCGTCGGGGTGTTTGGCGCAGACCATTCCTCGACTTCTCGAGATTGGACCTCCGAGAAACGGCCGAGGAACTGGACCTCCCGTTCGAGGATGACCCGGCCAATGAGGACGACCGGTTCCTCCGTGCGAGGATCAGACACGGCGTCATGCCGGCGATCGAGCTGGCAAGCGAGACCGATGTGCGGGCGATGATCCTCCGATCAGCGGAACTGCTTGCCTCCGACGATCGGCTTCTTGAAGCGCAGGCAGGTCGGATCCCGGTTGTATCGACACCGGACGCTGTGTCGATCCCCTCGGGAGCCCTCCGCACCGCTCCTGTTGCCGTGGCATCCCGCGTCGTGCGGCGTGCCCTACGCCAACTGCTGTCGGAGCATCCCGGAACGTTTGCAGATGTCGAAGCGGTACTCGCTGCTGCGGAAGGTGGACCCGCCACGTCGATTACAGATGGTCTCCATGTCACGTCAGAGGCCCCGTACGTCACGATCCACCGGACGCCCGTGCCCGATGCCCCGGGCGGATTCGCTATCGCGGTTGGTCAGCAGTTCACCTGGGCGGGAGCCCGGTACGCGATCACGCGACACACAGAGTCACCGCCGCTTCTTCCCGGAGGACGGTTCACCGTCATGAGCGAGGATGCCATGTCCGGGGCGATGTCAGTCCGCGGTGCCCAGCCGGGTGACCGCATCGCCATCGAAAGCGGATCGACACCGATCAAAGAGGTGCTGCGAGCGTCCGGCGTGCCGCCTCGGCTACGACCGCATTCGCTCGTAGTCACGGTTGATGCCAAGATTGCAGCCGTCGGTGGCCTTCGGGTTGCATCGTGGGCAAGGGCAGCACGCGGCAAAGCCGTGGTGATCATTGAACGGGAAGTGGACACGTGAAATTCGACGAAGTACTGATCTCAGCAGAAGAGATCGACGCGAAACTTGCCGAGATGGGTGCAGCCATCACCCGGGACTACCAGGGCAAGGATCTGCTGCTCATCGGCATACTCAAGGGAGCGTTCGTGGTCATGGCCGACCTTGCGCGCCACATCGATTTGCCCGTGGAGTTCGACTTCATGGCGATCTCCTCGTACGGGTCCGCCACGAAGAGCTCCGGCGTTGTTCGGATTCTCAAGGACCTGGATCAGGAGATTGCCGGCCGTCACGTCCTCATCGTGGAGGACATCGTCGATACCGGGCTGACGCTCCACTACCTCCTCAAGAACCTTGCGGTCAGGAAACCGGAGAGCCTGTCCCTGGCGGCTCTTCTCATCAAGGACGGGATCGACAGACCACCGCTCGACGTCCGGTATGAGGGTTTCCACATCCCGCCGAAATTCGTCGTGGGATATGGCCTCGATTTCGAGGGGAAGTACCGGAACCTCCCGTACGTCGCCGTCGTTGAGGATGCGGAGTGACCGCCGAACCCCGGTAACTTTGACAGAGGTTCGGCGTACCATGTGGCGAAGGATGCCGCGTGACCACTCCCGGGTCCGATCCCACAAACGAACAGGAGCACCGTGAATCGCACCGCGAGAACCATTCTCGTGTACCTCGCTGTCATCTTCGTTGTAGTGATGGCCATTCAGATGGTGTCCAACCAGGTGACCAAGCCGGTGGAACTCAC
>JBDLJV010000257.1:0-2258 GCA_039714175.1 Actinomycetota bacterium | reverse complement strand
AAGGTTCTGCACACGTGGAACACGTCCTGATACGTGACGGCGCCAGCGGGAATGCTGTCCTCGGGTGCATAGATCTTGTGGACGTAGCCGACAAGAAGGTCCACTCGGTTCTCGTTGTTGATGATCCGAACGTGCATGCCGTGGTTGTCGTACCCGTTCGAGATCGGCAACGTGTCGTGCCCGTCACAAACAAGATCTGTCAGTACAGAGGCATCGGTGCCCTCGAAGTAGCCAATGGTCTTTCGCATTTCGTCCATCTCCTTACACCACACCCTGGTCAAGCATTGCCGAGGCGACCTTGCGGAAGCCGGCGATGTTCGCCCCGATGACATAGTTGTTCGGGGCATCGAACTCCTCGGCGGTCTCTCGTGCCGAGCGATGGATCGCGGTCATGATGCCAAGTAGTTTGGCGTCCACCTCTTCGCGGGTCCACGAGGTGAACCCTGCGTTCTGTGCCATCTCGAGTCCGCTGACCGCAACACCACCGGCGTTGGCGGCCTTGCCCGGGCCGAACAGCACACCGCTGTCGATGAGCATCTTTGCTGCATCCGGCTCGGTGGGCATGTTCGCTCCCTCGGCGACAACACGAATGCCGTTGGCGACGAGGTCCTTCGCTTCTTCGAGGTTGAGTTCATTCTGTGTTGCACAAGGAAGTGCAACATCAGCACCCTCGACACCCCATGGCCGCTGACCGGCGTAGTACTCGACACCGAAGTGATCTGCGTATTCGCTGATGCGGCCCCGTCGGTTGTTCTTGAGATCCATCACCCAAGCAAGCTTCTCGGCGTCGATGCCATCGGGATCGTGGATGAAGCCGCCCGAGTCGGACAACGTCACGGCCTTGCCGCCGAGACGGTTGGTGTTCTCGACCGCGTACTGAGCAACGTTTCCTGATCCGGAGATGAGCACGGTCTTGTCGTGGATCGTGTCACCCTGGGCTCGCAGCATCTCCTCGGTGAAGTACACGGTTCCGTAGCCGGTGGATTCGGGACGGATCAAGCTACCGCCCCAGCTCTGGCCTTTCCCTGTGAGGATTCCGTCGAACTGGTTCGCGAGCTTCTTGTAGTAGCCGAACATGTAGCCGATCTCACGGCCTCCAACACCGATGTCGCCTGCGGGCACGTCGGTATGGGGCCCGATGTGACGGAATAGCTCGCTCATGAATGCCTGGGTGAACCGCATCACCTCGTTGTCGCTCTTGCCCTTGGGGTCGAAGTCGGAACCACCCTTGCCGCCGCCCATCGGAAGCGTGGTGAGGGCGTTCTTGTAGACCTGCTCGAAGGCGAGGAACTTCAGGATGCCGAGGTTGACCGAGGGGTGGAACCGAAGTCCACCCTTGTATGGGCCGATGGCGCTGTTCATCTCGACTCGATAGCCACGGTTCACCTGGACGTCGCCCACATCGTCTATCCACGGGACGCGGAAGATGATGATCCGTTCGGCGTGCACCATCCGGTGGGGGATCTTCTCCTCAAGAAACTCCGGATGGCGATCGAAGACCGGCCAGACCGATTCGGCGACCTCGTGGACCGCCTGATGGAACTCGTACTGTGCCTCGGACTTGTCGATGACGTAGTCCATGAACTGGGCAACGGATTGGTGCTGCACTGCGCACTTTCCTTTCGTCGTGCGGTTCAACAGGCAAACGATAGCGCAGTCCGGGTGAATTCCTGAGTCGATTGGTGTGGAAATACCCGCAGACCTATCGCCGTCTGAAGATGAGTCTGCGCACCGTCTTCAGGTCCCCCCTTCATTGGGGGACGGCAGAGCGGAGCGATGCAGGGGGGTCGCCGAGCCTGCGAGGCCGGTACGGCACGATCTCGTCGCGGTTCTGATCTTCACGAGCCGAGGCCAACCGGTCTAGTCTCGCCTTGTGAAGACGAGATTGATCGAGCAAATCCGCACCAGCGGTCCCATGCCGTTCGATGCGTACATGGAGGCCTGTCTTTACGACCCCGAGGATGGATTCTTCGCTGCAGGACCTGTGCGATCGGGGAAGAAGGGCGATTTCGTCACGAGCCCTGAGATCTCCTGGGCATTCGGTGTTCCTGTGGGGGAGTGGGCGGAGAAGAACATGCCGAGCGACCACGCGGTGCTGATCGAGGTCGGGGCCGGGTCCGGAGCGCTGATGGAACAGCTCTATGACATCTGGACGCAATACACAGATCCCGTCTACGCCATCGAGCGTTCAGCAGACGCACGGACGCGGTTGGCTGCAGAGCTGAGGGATGTCATCGTGTTCGGCTCGATCGAGGAGA
>JBDLJV010000256.1:0-2261 GCA_039714175.1 Actinomycetota bacterium | reverse complement strand
GTGACCTCCTTGTTCAGGTCAGCCCAAGCGAGCTTCGACGTTGACCCTTCGGGTCCGGGAACGCCAGCTTGCATGTTCTCGGTGGCACGCAGTGCCGTGAGACGCATCGCTTCGACTTCGGCCCACAGACGAGCGAGTTCGAGACGCGCTCCCTCCTCGCCTGAACCGGACTGATTCCACGATTCGACCGCGACACCGATCGCCCCGTCACCGCGAGGAACGGTTCTTCCTCCGATGGCTACGCGTTCGTTCATGAGTGTCGTCATGGCCACACGCCATCCGGCACCGACGTCATCGATGCGGTGTGCATCGGGAATCCGGGCCTCGTCGAAGAAGACCTCGTTGAATTCCGCCTCCCCTGTGATCTGGTACAGCGGCCTGATGTCGACACCGTCGGCTTCCATGTCCACCACGAAGTACGTCATCCCGCGGTGCTTCGGCTGATCGGGATCGGTCCGGGTGACCACCAATCCCCACCTGGCGAGATGCGCCAACGTCGTCCACACCTTCTGCCCGGTGACGATCCACTCATCGCCGTCGCGCACGGCCCGCGTCGACAATCCGGCAACGTCGGACCCCGCATCCGGCTCCGAGAAGAGCTGGCACCAGATCTCATCCATCGTGAACATCGGACGCAACCATTTGTCTCGTTGGGCTTCGGTGCCGTGGGCAGCAAGCACACCGGCTCCCATGCCGATACCGAGGATGTTCGCCGTGCGATTCCACGTCGGTGCCCCTGCCTCGGTCAGGCGGCGATCCACCGCCTCCCGAAGGCTCGGGCTGACCCCGAGACCTCCGCTACCGACCGGGAAGTCGACCCAGGCAAGACCTGCGTCGAACTGGGCGCCCCAGAACTCCTTCGGGTCGGTTGATGCAGGCGGGTTCTCTCCGAGAAGCTTCGCAAGCGCTTCCTCGACGAGGGCTGCCTCGTGTGTCGTGTCCGCCACGGTCACTGTCCCAGGATTGCGAGCGTCAGAAGCTCAGCGATGAGTGCAGGCTTGTCTTCACCCTCGATCTCGACCGTGACGGCGTTCGTGATGAGTATCTGACCCGGAGCCTTCTCACGGACATCCTTGAGCACGGAAACAGTGCGCACGCGTGAGTCGACCTTCACGGGATTGATGAACCGAACCTTGTCCGAGCCGTAGTTCACGTACATCATCGCTCCGTCCGGCAGGAGCATTGACTCGAGCGTAAGAAAGCTCAACAACGATTGTGTGAGGAAGCCATGGGCGATCGTCGCCCCGAAGGGACCTTGCGCGGCAGCCTCCGGATCGACGTGGATCCATTGGTGATCCATCGTTGCCTCGGCAAAGAGGTTGATGCGATCCTGGTCGATGGTGAACCAATCCGAACGGCCAGTCTCCTGGCCGATGTGGTCGGCGAGCTCGGATGCAGGTACGAGTGGCATGAGATCTCCTGATGGACGGTGGAGGCAAGACGGTAGACGAAAACGGAACGGCATGGATCGCGCTTTCGGTCTACGGTCTGGGCACAAGCCAAGGAGAGTGTCCATTGGAGATACGTGACAAGGTCGCCGTGATCACGGGCGGAGGCAGCGGAATCGGCGCAGCCATGGCCAGAAGATTCGCCGATGAGGGCGCCGCCGCGGTAATTCTTGCTGATCTCGACGGTGACGCTGCAGACAGGGTTGCGCTCGAGATCGGCGGTGAAGCGTTCGCCCTGGACGTCACGAACGAGGCGGCAACGATCAAGTTGGTCAACCACATCCAAGATGTCCACGGACGGATCGACATCCTCTGCCTCAACGCAGGCATTCCGACGGACGGGTCGGTTGATGCGAGCAACGACGACTGGCAACGGACGTGGGAAGTCAACGTGATGGCTCACGTGTACGCCGCTCGTCACACGCTCCCGGGGATGCTCGAACGTGGCGACGGCTACATCGTGACGACTGCATCAGCCGCTGGTCTGCTCACCAACGTCGGTGCCGCACCGTACTCGGTGACGAAGCATGCAGCCGTTGCTCTCGCCGAATGGCTCTCAGTGACCTACGGCAGTCGCGGGATCAAGGTGTCATGTCTCTGCCCGATGTTCGTGGAGACCCCGATGCTCGACGCATTCGCCGGGCATACCGAAGAGATGCGGGATTGGGTCGAGGGACTGGCGATCGATGTTGACGATGTAGCTAGAGCGGTTGTCGAAGGTATCCAATCCGAGGAGTTCCTCATCCTCCCCCACCCCGTCGTTCTCGACTACTTCCAACGAAAAGCGCTCGACTACAACCGATGGATCTCCGG
>JBDLJV010000255.1:0-2267 GCA_039714175.1 Actinomycetota bacterium | reverse complement strand
GACACCTCCGATGGGCCCGGCGGTGTGGCAAGCTAGAGCCATGACGAAGAGAAGACTCCTGCGCTGGTCCGAGCTTCGACCACTACTTGGCAAGGATCGTCACCCCGGCACAAGACGCCAGAAACGGGTTGCGCGTGCCGCGTCGATACACGACCTCCGCAGAATGGCTCAGAAGCGTACTCCGAGGGCAGTCTTCGACTACGTGGACGGTGCAGCGGACGACGAGATCAGCATTGAGCGATCACGGCAGCTGTTCCGTGATCTCGAGTTCCAGCCGAACGTGTTGCGAGATGTCTCTGATGTTGACCCGTCCTCGACGATCCTTGGCCAGCCATCCGCGTACCCCTTCGGATTCGCACCAACCGGGTACACCCGGATGATGCAGCACGAGGGTGAGCCTGCTGTCGCCCGGGTCGCAGAGCGTGCCAGAATCCCGTACGCACTCTCGACCGTCGGTACGACGACGCCTGAGGACGCAGCTGCGGCTGCCCCGAACGCAGATCTGTGGTTCCAGCTGTATGTATGGCGGGACAGAGACTTCTCGTACTCGCTCGTCGACAGAGCGAGGGCGTCAGGGTTTCGCACGTTGGTGCTCACTGTCGACCTTCCGGTTGGTGGCGCCCGATTGCGCGATGTTCGCAACGGTCTCACCGTTCCACCGGCGGTGACGATGAGAACCGTCCTCGAGGGGGCACTTCACCCGAATTGGTGGCTCAACTTCGTGACGACAGAGCCGCTGAGGTTTGCATCCCTCACATCATCAGGCGGTACTGTCGCCGACTCGGCCGACCTCCTCTTTGACCCTGCGTTGAACTTCGACGACCTCGAGTGGCTGCGAGGCCAGTGGAAGGGTCCAATTGTCGTCAAAGGCATTCAGACGGTTGAAGACGCGCGCAAGGTGATCGACCTCGGTGCGAACGCCGTCGTCGTGTCGAACCATGGCGGAAGGCAGCTGGACCGATCCCCTGTCCCCTTGCGGCTCCTCCCTTCCGTGGTCGAAGCCGTTGGGAAGGACGCTGAGGTGTATGTCGACGGTGGGATCATGAACGGTGCAGACATCGTCGCCGCGGTCGCTCTAGGCGCCAAAGCAGCCTTCGTCGGACGAGCCTATCTGTACGGCCTGATGGCAGGCGGTGAAGATGGCGTACAGCGCGTCGTGGACATCCTTGCCGGTGACATCAAGCGCACGATGCAGTTGCTGGGTGTCCGGAGCATCGCCGAGCTGCATCCAGATCACGTGCGACTGCCCTAGTGCCGTGTCACGCAACCTTTGCGCTGTTCTGCCGGCCAGGAACACCGCTCGCGGTGTCCTCGTCCTCGACGCAGTCCAGACTGCGCCTTCGTCCTGCGTCCTTGCGCCCAGCGCCCCTGACTCGACATCGACAACCCGAACGTTGCCTGACGCGGCACTAGTTCTCGGATCGCTGGCTCGCGTGTGCCCGCAGGAGCCCTTCGCGAATCGCGGGAGCGAGCTTCTTTGAGGCGTTTGTGATCGCCTCACGTGACAGAACAGGAGTGTGTGCTCCCAAGAACTCGCTCACGATCCCCGGTTTGCGTACTGAGAGCTCTCGCATGGTCCAACCGATTGATGTCTGGCAGAAACGCCGCTGATCGTTCGCGACGGTGCTTGCCGCTGCGACGAAGCGATCGTCGAATCCGGATGATGGCTCCCGCTTCGGAAGGATGTTGACGAATGCGACAAGGGATGCTCGCTTGATCCAAAGAACTTCGGACTGAGACCATGCCAACACTTCGTCATGTGCGGTGGTCGACGCACCGTCCATGAGCCGATGCAGCACCTTGACGCAGAACCAGTCACATGTGTTCCAATCATCGAATGCGCCGGTTGCCATCGCCGAGTGGAGTCTCCCGATGTCGTTCGAGTCGAGTCCATTGTCGGGGATGAGGATCCGTTCCATGATGGCGATGCCTGCGAGCCTGACCTCGGTGACCGGATGTGAGCCGAGGGCCAACGCCTCCCCGGCAGGGTCTTCATGATCGTTGCTGTGCCACCACGACAGAGCGAGTCTGCGCGTGTCTTCCATCGGCGTGCCGTAGAAGGCGGCGTCCTTGACGTAGTTCTCCCACCATGCTCGTTTTGCTGGATCTCCGACTGCTTCGAGCATGTGTGCCAGGTCAGTCGTCATCGCAGACTCAGGTTCACCCGTTCATAGCCGTGGATGACGAAGGTCGGGTGACGGACGGGTTCCGAGACCAGCGATGCGTTTGGGAAGCGCGTAGTGAGGCGGTCGAGGACGGTGGAGACC
>JBDLJV010000254.1:0-2282 GCA_039714175.1 Actinomycetota bacterium | reverse complement strand
TATCTGGAACAGCATCGAGGCATCACGGTTACCAAGACTCCGGTTGAACAGTTCGCGGCATTGGGCGATACCGTCGATTTCACCTGGCAGATTCAGGTCACGAACACCGGCAACACAACGCTTGAGGATGTGCTCGTCGAGGATGGGCTGGTCGAGGACATCGACGCTCCTCCGACCGCGATCGCAGCATGTTCAACGACCCTGGCCGAACTGGCGCCAGGCGAGACCTACACATACGACTGCACGATCGAGGATCGGCTGATAGTCGAGGAGGAGTTTGCCAACGCGGTGCAAGCCACGGCGACGGGTCCCGATGGAGCCGAGTTCGTCGATGTCGCGGCGGCTGCGGTTCGCACCGAGGACGGTCTGCCAGCAACCGGAAGCCCCTTGTCTGCGCTGATCCGGGCGGCTCTTGCAATGGTGCTCTTCGGTAGCGCGCTCGTTTTGACGACCCGGGACTCGATTGGCGCCAGATAGCGCATCTCTCGATGCGGCTATCAGTGGACTGCGGCTGCTACGAGCAGGATGGACGCCACTCCGTGTCGCCGAAGACAGAGACGGCGATTGCCCAGAGCGCCCGGTCGTACTCGCGTAGCTCGTCGCGGGTGTTCACGTGGTTGTGTGATGAGTTGGGCTCACGGTCCTCTTCGGTGTTCTCGAGATTCGCGTCGAAGAAGCTCTGGACGCCCTCAGACCAGTACTGATCCGAGTTGATCTCTGAGAGCGTGTTCAACCACTTGCCTTCGGCGATCGCAACGCCGTAGGCCTGCTCGATGGCGTGCGACGTGGCCTCGTCGACGGCGCCCATGGCGAACCGACGGATCGTGATGGCGAAGTCCTTGAGGAACATGTCCTCGCCCACGTAGCGGTCGTCCTCGGAGCAGAGGAGATTCTCCTCGGCTCCTGCTGCGTAGGGGATCAACTCCGTGCCGGGGAAGGACCGTCCTGCGCGTCTCCAGTCGGTGCCCGGATGATGGAAGTAGATCTCGTCGAACTCAGGGAGCTTGTTGATCTGTTGATCGACGCCGATCACGCGGATGCCGATGGGGTATTCGCTGATCGCCGCGGCGTACTCGGGACGCTGGACGAGCATGTTGTAGGTGCGGTCGGCGAGTTCGTCGACGGCGGCCGGGTTGACTTCCTCCGCTGCCAGGATCTTGATCCCGAGAACCGTGCAGCCCTGCGAGTAACTCTCGTTGTTGGTGATGGGAGCGACTTCGCACTCGTTCTCGGGGAGTGGCGCTGTGGTTGTTGTGGTAACCGCCGGGACAGTGGTTGATGTCGTTGTCGACGGTGGTGCAAGCGTCGTCACCGGAGCAACGGTGGTGAGGGTTTCAGGGATCGTGCTGGTGGGCGCTCCCTCGGCTGGTGTGCAGGCAACGGCGAGAAGCGCCGTTGTGACTGCGATGGCCCCGATGCGTGACATGTCCGGCAGGGTACGGCACGCCCAGCGTTCTGGCGTCCGTGACGGCGATATACCGCCCTCACGGACGCCAGAACGGGGAGGCGCTAACTACCGACCCCCGTCGGTTACCCGGGTATGTCTCGCGTACGCTTGGATCGGACAACGTCGGATGGAATGTCCGATGGTTGCGCGATCCGGACATAGGGATGTGATGGGAAGGCAAGCAGACGCACGGTTCGAAGCCCTGTACCGGGCCCATGCACACGATGTGCATGGCTACTGCCTGCGTCGTACGTCGAGCGAGGAGGCGAAGGATGCAACATCGGAGGTGTTCGTTGTTGCGTGGCGACGCTTCGACGATGTGCCCGGGGGTGATGAAGCTCTTCCTTGGCTGTATGGAGTTGCTCGCAACGTCCTGGCGAATCGAGCACGGTCATTCAGGCGGCGAGACCGACTCGCTGCCAAGGCCGCGGCGCACCATGATCCAGTCGTGCCCGGGCCGGAGCCGCAGATCGTTCGCAACGAGCAACACGATCAGCTTCTCGATGCACTCTCGAAGCTACCGGACAAGGACCAGGAGATCCTCCGCCTTGTCGAGTGGGAGGGCGTCAGCCGTGACAAGGTGGCAGAGATGATGTTCCTTAGCCGTTCCGCCATCGATAAACGGATTGCCAGGGCCTACAAGAAGATGGCGAGGATCCTTGGCATACCGAAACCAGATCTACTCACGACCCCCGTGACTGTTGAGGAAGGAGGTGAGGCATGAGTGATGTTGCCCAGTTGATGCGAGCCGCGAACCCGGTTCCGGATTCCGAAGCCGCACTGCCCGAAGACGAGTTCGATGCCTTGCTGCTCCTCACCCAATCAAGGAGCGGGA
>JBDLJV010000253.1:0-2286 GCA_039714175.1 Actinomycetota bacterium | reverse complement strand
GGCTGCCAAGATTCACGACGAGGCAAAGGCCAAATGGGCCACGGCCTACCGCGCCTACAAGGCAGAGCAAGCCCGTCAAGCTGCCCTTGCGGCAGCCCGGGCGTCAGGCGGTGCCGCCGGAGTACCGAGCCAAACCAAGGGCGTTGCGTGCCCCATCGCAGGACACAACTACTTCATCGACACCTGGGGGTACCCCCGCTCCGGTGGTCGCACCCACAAGGGCGTCGACATGATGGCTGCGTACAACACGCCTCTTGTTGCCATGGTCTCAGGCACCGTGAGGCTCAACACGCACAGCCTCGGCGGTATCCAGGCCTACGTCTACGGGGATGACGGAATCACCTACTACTACGCCCACATGTCCAAGTGGAAGAGCGGGCTCCGCAACGGCGACCGGGTCAACAAGGGCCAGGTGATCGGCTACGTGGGTGACTCAGGAAACGCTCGTGGTACGCCCCACCTCCATCTCGGGATGATCGTTGGTGGCGTCTACGTGAACCCGTACCCAACGGTTCGGCCCGCCTGCTAGTGCCGCGTCAGGCAACGTTCGGGTTGTCGATGTCGAGTCAGGGCCGCTGGGCGCAAGGACGCAGGACGAAGGCGCAGTCTGGACTGCGTCGAGGACGAGGACACCGCGAGCGGTGTTCCTGGCCGGCAGAACAGCGCAAAGGTTGCCTGACGCGGCACTAGCTCGCATCAGATCGTTCGGCTCTCGCCTCGCTCTCAGAAGTCAGAACGGTCGCTGCGCTCCCTGTCAGAAGTCAGACAGAAAGGCCTGCAGGATCTTGTTGAACTCACGTGGCTTCTCCACTGGCAACAGGTGCCGCGTCTCAGGAACCACGACCATGCGGGCGTCTTGGGCAAGGTCAACGATGGGCTGCTTGGCTTCCGACGGTGAGTAGTCGAATTCGGAGGCGACGACGAGGATCGGGGACGTGATCCGATTGAGCCGATCAAGGACGCTCCAACCGACGATGGCCTTCATCGATGCTTGATAGGCAGCCTTGTCGTTGCTTGCGATCGTCTCGGCGACGCGTTCGCGGAGTTCCGCATGCTTGTCCTCGGGGAGTGTCCGCTCGGCGATGATCTCCCCCATCGTTCTCAGCGGAGCGACCTTGACCAGGATCCGACGCTGCCACACCGCCGCCTTGTCCTTGAACGTCTTGGGCACGAATTCAGGACCGGCGTTCACGATGACCGCTCTTCTGACGAGCTCTGGTCTGGTCGCTGCGAGTTCAAGAGCAGTGATTCCCCCGAGGGAGAGCCCGACGACATGGCACGGAGCGATCCCGAGCTCTTCGATGACTGCAGCAACATCTCCGGCGAACATCGCGATCGAGTACGGACCATCCGGCTTGTCCGACTGACCATGGCCGCGCAGGTCGACTGCGATGACCCGGAAGTCGGGGATCAACGCAGGGATCTGCATCTCCCAATCCGCGCCTGACGAGCCCAGACCGTGAATGAGTAGGACCGGGTCACCCTCCCCCTGATCCGTGTAGTGAAGAGAAACTCCATTGACCTGAACTGTGCTCAAGGTGACTCCCTAGGTGGCGTGTGTTGCGTCGTACTACGTACTACCGCGAGCGCAGCGAGCCCGCTACTCCTCAACAACTTCGACGTCGAGCTCCTCAGACATGAACTGATCGATGCTCCCGCTGCCATCGGTATCGATACCGTAGAGTCGAACACCCTGCGTCTCGACATCCCGGAGCTCTCCGTCGCCGTCCGGATCGATGCCAGAGACAGTGACGACGTCGGTGCGCGTCACATCAGGCATACCGTCGCCACTGATGTCATGGGCTACGGTGCGGACCTCGGTGATCTCAACGGAGTCAGCATTTCCATCACCGTCGAAGTCCATGGTCGTCTCGGTGGACTCGGTGGTTGTGAAGACATCGGGGAAACCGTCACCATCTGCGTCAATCGTGGTCTCCTCAACCCGAGTTGTCTCGATGATGTCGGGGACACCGTCACCATCAACATCGATCTCACGTACCTGCGTGTAGGTATTGCGAACGCCGTCGGCCATTCCATCACCGTCGATGTCGATCTCGTGCATCTCTGTCTCGGTACGAACGACGCTTGCATCTCGGATGTCTGTGTTGGGAACGATCTCCGGATTCTCTTCGAGCCCGGTGTCTTCACTAAATGTCATAGCTCTCCTAGTCCCGGCAATCGTAGTGCTGTGCCCGCGACCCAACAGTTGTAGCCTCCCCGATTCATGACACAGATCCTCGCACTCACGGCCGCTGCGCTCTACGGAGTCGCCGACTTCGCCGGTGG
>JBDLJV010000252.1:0-2304 GCA_039714175.1 Actinomycetota bacterium | reverse complement strand
TGTCCACCATCTGGATCCGAGGGCAGCGTCCCTTGCGTTCAGTCTCAACGCTGCAGGCGGGCTTCTCGGAGCGCGCCTGTCGATTCGTCACCGCTCTCCCGGTTGGTTCCTGGCGAGCATCGGGCCTGCTGCACTGCTCACAGTTGTGGCTCCCGTCCCGTTCTTCTACATCGGGATGGCGTGGTGGGGTTTCGCCTTCTGGATGGGTGTGCCGGGAGTGCTGCGGATGCTCGTGGATCGTTCGTTGCAGCGATCCGAGCGCGCAGGTGACGCCCAGGGCGTCATGGCACTGGGTCGTACCGGCGGCCCCATACTCGGTGGAGCCTTCGTCGATGGCGGATCGCTTGTCGGGTTGGCTGTGACGGCGTCCATAGGTGTCACGCTCGCCGGGGCGATGGTGATCGGCGTGCAGGAGGGGAGGGACCGGCTTCCCCCGACCGATCCGCGGACGCTTGACCAGCAGGACTCCGACTAGGCACGATCCGTGAACCGAGACGTGTCCGCGTGGGTCTTCTGCGACCGCTTTGCCTGATTGGCTGAGAGTGAGATACTGAAACGATGGAGAACAGTGAGGAGCCACGCTACCCCGCCGGTGTGCAGCCCTACGACTCGTTCAACGGTCTGCGCATTGGGGCGCTGGCGGGAGGCGTGATCGGAATACTGCCTGCGTTTGTGTTTCCTGGCGGTTTCGTGTGGCTGGTTATCGGAGCCGCGGTCGGAGCCGCTGCTGGCTACCTCTGGGAGCGCAACGACCGCGCGAAACGCGGGGAGTAGGCGGCTGCGTCAGCTCACAGGTCCTTCGAGACCAACCGGATACTGGGATCCTCCTCGGACATCTGGATGGTGAAGCCCATCGACTTGACCATCTGGATCATCCGGTGGTTGTCAGCGAGCACTTCACCCTCGATCATGTCGAGTCCCCTGGAACGTGCGATCTCCATGAGCCGGTTCATCATCCTCTGACCGATGCCGTGTCCCTCCAGCTGATCTGAGATGACGAGAGCGAATTCGCACGTGTTTTGATCGGGATTCGTGACATACCGAGCCACACCGTGTTCGACCTCGAGACCATCTTCGTGCGTCACGGCGATGAGCGCCATCTCGCGGTCGTAGTCGATCTGCGTGAATCGGGCGAGCATCTCGGGCGTGAGTTCGTCGAGGGCGTGCATGAACCGGAAGTACTTCGCTTCGTCGGAGAGGTCCCGGATGAATTCGGCCTCGATCTCGGCGTCTTCCGGTCGAATGGGGCGGATCGTCACATCTGTACCGTCGGGAAGCTGGAAGTGGGTCTCCAGATCCGCGGGATACGGATGGATCGCCATGTGGTGGTACGGGTCCGTTGAAGGTCGCGGAAGCCCGACGACGATGCGGGCGTCGACCGCCACTATGCCGTCTTCGTTGAGGATGAGCGGGTTGATGTCCATCTCCTGGAGCCAGGGAAGCTCACAAGCCATGTTCGAGACTCGCAGCAGCACATCTACCAGCGCTTCGATGTTCGCGGCAGGCATGTTCCGGAAGGTGTCGAGCATCGTCGCGATCTTGGTTCGCGAGATGAGGTTCCTTGCGAGGCGTTCGTTGATCGGAGGCAGGGCAACCGCGACATCCTTCATCACCTCGACCCAGGTTCCTCCGGCACCGAAGCTGATGACGGGTCCGAAGACAGGGTCGTTGAGAACCCCGATCATGACCTCACGACCATTGGGAGTTCGTCGCATCTGCTCAACGGTGACTCCTTGCAGGTCGGCATCGGGGCGAGCGTTCCGAACCCGGTCCATGAGACCGTGGTACGCACCGCGCACATCAGCTGCACCAGCGATATCGAGCGTTACTCCACCAACATCTGACTTGTGGGAGATGTCCTCTGAGTAGATCTTCATCGCCACGGGGAAGCCCATCGATACGGCAACCACGAGTGCTTCTTCGGCAGATCGCGCTATGCCGTTGCGCACGGTCGGGATACCGAACGCTTCGAGGAGAGCAATGGACTCGGGTTCGGTCAGGACGCTCCGCTTGTCGTTGATGGCGCTCTCGATGATTAACCGAGCGGCGTCTGTGTCAGGCTCCTCATGGTCGTGCGAGAGCCTCCCCGGTGTCTGGAGCAACAGTTCCTGGTTTGCCTTGTATGCAGCGAGGTAGTGGATCGCATCGATTGCAGCCTCGGGCGTGTTGAAGATCGGGATTCGTGCCTGGCGGAACGCTTGACGCGCCTCTTCAACATGAAGTCCACCCATCCACGACGTCACGATCGGCTTCTTGTTGCGCTCGGCGGCGTCGATGATTGCGTTGGCGGCGTCAAGGGGGCGC
>JBDLJV010000251.1:0-2339 GCA_039714175.1 Actinomycetota bacterium | reverse complement strand
CGACTCACAAGCGGGAACAGGATTGGCCGTCCTACCGTTGTCTCTCCAAACACCCCCTAGCAAGGAAGCACACCCGTGGAGGTTTCTCTCATCGCAGCCCTGTTCGCAGGGGCAGCATCGTTCCTGTCTCCCTGTGTGCTGCCCCTCCTGCCCGGCTATGTGTCGCTCATGTCCGGATATGACATGGCAGAGCTCGCTGAGGGGAATGTGTCGATGCGCCGCGTCGTCGGTCGCACAGCACTGTTCGTTCTCGGATTCACTTTGGTGTTCGTTGGCCTCGGTGCCACTGCAACGTCGCTGAGCGGGTTTCTGAACCAGAGCATCTTCACGACGATCGCTGGTTGGGTGATCATCGCTATGGGTCTGTTCATCGCCATAACAGCGGTATGGACCCCTGCATGGCTCCTACCCGTCATGAAGGATCGTCGTGTGGAGTCTTCCGGTGCCAGCAGGCTCGGCTTGGCGGGGCCTCCGGTGATGGGTGCAGCCTTCGCATTCGGTTGGACGCCCTGTATCGGCCCGTTCCTCGCCTCGGCTCTGCTTCTGGGAGCGAACACGGACACGGTCGGCCAGGGAATGCTCGTGCTGTTCGTCTACAGCATCGGCCTCGGCATCCCGTTCCTTCTCACCTCGCTTCTGCTCGCGAGGGCTTTCTCGGCGTTCAACTGGGTCAAGCGCTACCTCACGCAGATCACCGTCGTTTCGGGTCTGATGCTTGCCTTCTTCGGTGTGCTGATGGTGACCGGAAGGATCACAGACCTTTCTGCGTGGTTCTCGGATCTGCTCATCAGACTCGGTCTCGACGGGTTGGCGGAAGTGTGATCACACTTCGGTACAGTCTCCTCGATGCGGGTATCACTCTCTGAGCAGTCATTCCTGAAGTTGGCTGGCAGCCATCGGGTTGTGCCAGTCGCTGTCGAAGTCCTTGCAGATCGTCTGACGCCCGTCAATGTCTTCGAGACGCTCGTTGGTGACAACGACGGATTCCTACTCGAATCCGTCGAAGGAGGGGAGCGGTGGGGACGGTGGAGCTTCGTCGGATGGAACCCTGCATTCACCCTGACCTCGAACGGCGGCACGGTCTCCTGCTCTGATCCTGCGGTCGATGTCCCCGCTGGTAATCCTCTTGATGTGCTCGAGTCCATGGTTGATGGATATGGCATTCCGGAAGACGATGCCCTCGGGTTCAATGGTCCGATGCCTCCACTCCACAGCGGAGCTGTTGGCTTCGTCGGTTACGACACGGTCCGCTACGTCGAAGCCCTTCCGAACCGTCCACCTGATGATCGGGATCTCCCCGAGATGCTGTGGCAGTTCGTTGGGGGTGTTGCTGCGTTCGATCGGCTGCGCGAGACGATCACGCTGGTTGTCAATGTATTCGTCGGTTCCGATCCGGCACAGCAGTACCAGGAGGCGGTCGACGCCTTGCGGAGCGCCGTGGCATCGCTCGGTGAGGCGCCGCCGCACGCACCGATCGAGCGTCCGGCGTTTGACGTGACTCCTGTGTCTGCAGCCAACATGAGCAAAGAGGCTTTCGTTGATTCGGTGACGCGCGCCATCGACTACATCGAGGCAGGAGATGCCTTTCAGATCGTCCCTTCGATCAGATTCGAAGCCGAGTTCAACGGCGATGCGTTTGCTGTCTATCGGGCACTCCGTCTGATCAATCCCTCTCCCTTCATGTTCCTCGTCCGATCCGAAGACTTCGCGATCGTGGGGTCCTCGCCGGAGCTGATGTCACGTGTTCGGGACGGCAAGGCCTACTCGCGCCCGATCGCGGGGACGAGGCCGAGAGGGAGCACATCAGAGGAGGACCTCGCACTTGAAGCGGAACTTCTCGCAGACCCGAAGGAACTGGCCGAGCACACGATGCTGATCGATCTTGCCCGCAACGATCTCGGACGTGTGTGCCGGTTCGGGTCAGTGGTCGTGGATGATCTCATGGTCATCGAGCGCTACTCACATGTCATGCACATAGTCAGTGGAGTCTCGGGAGACCTCAAGGACGGGATCGGTCCCGTGGACGTGCTGCGCGCCACGTTCCCGCACGGAACCGTGTCAGGGGCTCCGAAGGTTCGCGCGATGGAGATCATCGACGAACTCGAGCCAACGGCACGCGGCCCGTATGCAGGTGCGGTTGGCTACATCGACTTCTCAGGAAATCTCGATACTGCGATCGCTCTCCGCACTTCCGTTTCGAAGGGCACGACAGCCTGGGTGCAGGCAGGTGCCGGCATCGTGGTCGACAGTGACCCGGAGTCCGAGTACGTCGAGTGTGTCAACAAGGCCAAGGCCGTGCTCCACGCCATCGGCGCAGCCGATGCGCTGAGCGATTGACG
>JBDLJV010000250.1:0-2426 GCA_039714175.1 Actinomycetota bacterium | reverse complement strand
CGCGGGTAGGGTCTCAATGGTCAATCTGTGCATCGAAGGAGGCAACGTGCCAGTGACACCGGACGAACTCGCGTGGTTCGGGGATCGCTACGAAGCGATCACTGCGAATATCGAACGCGTCATCCAGGGCAAGAGACCCACGATCGAACTCGTCGTTACGAGCTTGGTCGCAGAGGGTCATGTGCTCATCGAGGACGTGCCGGGGGTTGGCAAGACCCTCTTGGCGAAGTCGCTGGCTCGATCCATCGACTGCAGCTTCCAACGAATCCAGTTCACGCCCGACCTGCTCCCGTCCGACGTCACCGGTGTTTCGGTGTGGAACAGGGAACAGGGCTCCTTCACCTTCCGCGCCGGACCCGTCTTCGCCAACGTACTCCTCGGCGATGAGATCAACAGAGCAAGCCCCAAGACCCAGGCAGCCCTCCTGGAAGCAATGGAGGAGCGTCAGATCACCGTTGATGGAGAGACGCGGATCCTTGACGCCCCGTTCATCGTGATCGCCACGCAGAACCCGATCGAGCACGAAGGCACCTATCCCCTGCCCGAGGCGCAGCTGGACCGCTTCATGATGCGCGTGACCATGGGTTACCCGGACCGGGTGAAGGAGCTCGAGATGCTCCAGACCCACGGGGAACACTCAAGTTTCATTGACCTCAAACCGGTTGTCCACGCGGAAGACGTCGTTCGCATGTCATCGATCGCGCGGGAGATCCATGTTGCCGATGTCCTGCGCGGGTACCTGATCGATGTCGCGGAAGCGACTCGTTCGCATCCCGACATCTTGCTGGGAGCCAGCCCACGGGCAACACTCTTTCTCCAGCGAGCAGCAAGGACGATCGCCGCCGCGAACGGCAGGGACTATGCCAGCCCCGACGACGTGAAGATCGTTGTCTCACCGGTTCTCAACCACCGGCTGATCCTGCGTCCTGAGGCCCAAATGCGAGGCGTAACCGTGAGCGACGTTCTCGAGCAGATCGCCGCATCCGTACCAGTTCCGGGGACGCGGGACCAACGCTGATGCCTACGTTCCGGGGGTGGGCTGCAACCGGGGCTGCAGCAGCCCTTGTGATCCTGTGGCTTGCTTTCGGCGAGGACCTGCTCCTGGCCCTGGCCGGTTTCCTGCTCACGGCCGTGATCGGCGGAACAACCTATGTTCGCCTATCTGGTCCGAGGCTCAGCCTCAGACGCGTGATCGCACCTGAACAGCTTCACGACGGAGAGCGGGCTCTCGTCGATTTGTCGCTCACGTCGAGACGCAAGGTCTACCGCGTTCGTGTCGAGGACAGGGTTCATGGCCTGGGTTCCGCAACCTTCGTCGCTGATCGCGTGTCATCCGGTGACGCCATGGCCGGACGGTACGAGGTGCTCTGCAGACCCCGAGGCGTATACAAGGTGGGACCGTCGAAGGTATCGGTGACCGATCCCCTCGGTTTCGCAGAGGCAACGTCGATCGCAGGTCGCATCGATCGCCTCGTCGTGTATCCCAAGGTCGAGGATCTCTCAGGCGTTCCGACCGGTCGCGGCCAGGACCAAACGATCAACACATCCCGGGCAAGCTTCTGGCACACCGGAGGCGAGGACTTCTTCACGCTCAGGGAGTACCAGCACGGAGACGATCTCCGGAAGGTCCACTGGCCTTCATCAGCACGGCGCGACGAGCTGATGATCAAGCAACTCGAGATGCCATGGCAGTCGCGGGCGTTCATCGTGCTGGATCCCCGCGTTGAACCCCACGAGACCGGTGAAAGCTTCGAGCAGTCGGTCAAGGGGGCCGCGTCAGTTCTCAGACACCTGTTCAGAAGTGGATACACGCCAACGATCTGGGCAGGAAACGGCAACGGCACCGTGGTCTCCAATGCCGAGGCCTACCGCATCGCCATGGAGGAGCTCGCTACGATCGCTCCCAAACGCGGTGTCGACCTCAAGCACCTCGTGGGAAGGCTCAGGCGAAGCGGCATGGCAGGCGGAGTTCTCGTCATGGTCACCGGGCTGGCGGACGACGCCGATCTTGCAGCGTTCCAGCTTTTGAGTCAGGATTTCTACAGAACAGTGGTGCTATCTGTGGAACAGGGGGAGAATGACGACATCATCGGGTTCGCCAGAGCAGGGGCTCTCGTCGTTCGCACGTCACCGGATGGCACGTGGGCGGACTCGTGGCGCAACGCAATGGAGCACGGATGGTCTACCGCTTCAGCTGGATAGCAGGCGTCGCAGCGCTCGGGCTCGCATTCTGGGAGCTCTCAACGTTGCTGCGCGACTCCGCGACAGGCACGCCATGGCAGGTAGCGATCATCGTTGCGGCGCTACTCGGAGCGGGTATCACGTGGACCGCGATCGCCTATCGCGCTCCCGCGTGGGCTGTGCTGGTCATGAACCTGGTCGCGTTCATCCTTCTCACCGGACTGATCGTCGCTCCTGAGACACTT
>JBDLJV010000249.1:0-2445 GCA_039714175.1 Actinomycetota bacterium | reverse complement strand
GTGACATTGAAACCCGGGATTGACTCGAGCTTGTCGAACGTGCCGCCGGTGTGACCGAGACCTCGTCCGGACATCATGGGAACGAGAACACCGCAGGCGGCGACAACGGGGGCGAGAGGAATCGAGATCTTGTCTCCAACGCCACCTGTTGAGTGTTTGTCGACCTTCGACCTGTCCAAGGCAGCCAGATCGAGGACCTCTCCCGAGTGAAGCATGGCCCGGGTCCACGCGGAAAGTTCCTCACTCGTCATACCGTTGAAGAGAATGGCCATGAGAAGCGAGGACATCTGGTAGTCAGGAATGTCGTCGGAGGTGTACGTTCGTATGATCCAAGACAGCTCGCTGGGTGTCAGTTCTGCACCGTCGCGCTTCTTCCGAATGAGTTCGACCATCGAATAGCTCATGTGCGTCCTTTCGATACGATTCGTCCGTTCTTGACCGGTATCCCTTCAGCGCGAAGGCGCTGAGTGTGTTCCACCTGGGCTCCGGGAACCAGTCGCCCCGAAGCTGCAACGACCCGCCACCACGGCAGATCGGGAACGGTTCTGAGCAGGTTGCCGACCGCTCGTGCGGCACCGGGATAGCCGGCTTCAGCTGCAACCTCTCCGTAGGTCGATACCTCTCCCTCAGGGATCGCCTTCACCACCGCTACCACGGCGTCCTCGAAAGACGAATCCATCAGAACGTTCCGAAGAGGCGATCACCCATATCCCCGAGGCCGGGGATGATGTAGAAGTCGTCATTGAGCTCCCGATCGTGAGCCGCGGCGATGATCTGAACGTCCGGGTGATCCTCGTACATGCGTTTGACGCCCTCAGGGGCAGTCACGACGCACAGTGCCATGATGTCTTGTGCTCCTGAACTCTTGACCTTGTCGACAGCCCAGGACAGCGAGCCACCCGTTGCGAGCATCGGCTCGCAGATCAGCACGGTCGCATCGGAGAGGTCCGGAAGTTTCGCGTAGTACTCCTGTGGGAGAGCGGTTGCTTCATCGCGAGCGACGCCGGCGAACCCGACCTTCACATCTGGGATCATCTCGAGCACGGCGTCAAGGAGACCGAGACCGGCGCGGAGCACGGGAACCGCGACGACATTCTCGACGCGATAGCCGACGGTTGTCTCCATCGGCGTGTCGACATCGAACTTGGCGAGGGGAAGGCGACGTGTTGCTTCGTATACGAGTGTGTAGGTGAGGCCCCTGGTCGCGGCTCGGAACTGCTGCGGGTCGGTCGTGTGATCCCTGAGAACGGTGAGATAGTGGCGCGCGAGCGGATGATCGATAATGGTGAGATTCATGGAAATAGGCTATCAGGTCTTGATGGCACGAACTCAGCATGCCGGCCCGTGTTCCCCGTGTCGTGCCATAGACTCCCGGCCATGTTCGAATCACTTTCATCGCGCCTTGGTGGCGTCTTCGACAAGCTCCGCAGCAAGGGGCGATTGAACGAGGACGACGTCAATGCTGCACTGCGCGAAGTGCGGATCGCCCTGCTCGAGGCCGACGTCAACCTCGGCGTGGTCAAGGCGTTTGTCTCGCGCGTGAAGGAGCGGGCCGTTGGAGCTGAGGTGACGAAGAGCCTCACACCGGGCCAGCAAGTGATCAAGATCGTGCACGAGGAACTCATCGTGACGCTGGGGGAGGAGGCTGCACCGCTGAAGCGCCCTGCCGCCCCGCCACAGGTGATCCTGATGGTCGGCCTCCAGGGATCCGGAAAGACGACTACTGCTGCCAAGCTGGCCAAACACCTCAAGGGCAAGGGCAAACGTCCACTGTTGGTTGCGGCCGATCTCCAACGACCGGCTGCCATTGATCAGCTAGAAACACTTGGGAAGAAGATCGGCGTCCCTGTGTATGCGGATCGCAAGGGCAAGCCGGCCAAGGTTGTCAAAGCCGGGCTCAGGGCTGCACGGGATGAGAGTGCGAACGTCGTGATCGTCGATACCGCTGGTCGACTCCAGATCGACACCGATCTGATGAAGGAACTAGCGGCGGTGCGGAAGGTTGCCGAACCGGACGACACGCTCCTCGTGGTCGATGCGATGACCGGTCAGGAAGCTGTCAACGTTGCACAGGGCTTCTCCGAGTACACGGACATCACAGGGCTGATACTCACGAAGATCGATGGCGATGCCCGCGGCGGTGCCGCAATTTCGGCCCGTGAGGTGACTGGTGTTCCCGTGAAGTTCGTCGGAACCGGCGAGACCATCGGAGATCTTGATGTCTTCTATCCCGAGCGGATGGCGGACCGAATTCTCGGAATGGGCGACATCATGTCGCTCATCGAGAAGGCGGAGGAGACGTTTGATCAGGAAGAGGCCGAACGGGCTGCTGAGAAGATGATGACTGCCACGTTCGACCTCGAGGACTTCCTCGAACAGTTCCAGCAGATCAAGAAGATGGGCCCATTGCAGCAGCTCGTTGGTATGCTCCCGGGCGCAGGGTCA
>JBDLJV010000248.1:0-2483 GCA_039714175.1 Actinomycetota bacterium | reverse complement strand
GTTGTAGCTCCCGAGTGGAGACGACGGGGCATAGCGCGTACGTTTCTCGAGACGCTTGAGGCACGCGCTCGAGAGGTGGGAATCGAGCGCTTCGAAGCTGTCTACCTCTCAGAGAACAAGCACATTGCATCCCTGCTCAAAGGACTGGAATATTCCGATCGCGCGTTGAGAGAAGGTCTTGTGTACATGTCGAAGACACTGTGATGACCTGCGTGCGGTGACTGCAACGGTCAAGCATCGACGGACCGATTACCGGGGTGCCAAGTCGCAGTACGATGCAGGCTGTGAAGTCGCACGCGCAACACCGCTCATGATGAGCGCTCCGAACCCTTGGGAGATACATCCGTGGAGGATCTGAAGAGTCTCGAGGATCTCCTCGAACTGATGGATGTCGATCTTCAGATCGACAAGCTCCTCGATCAGAGAAGCTCACTGCCTGAACTCGACGACTACAAGACGGCCCACGCGGAAGTTGAGCGGATAGATTCCGCGCTTGATACGGCCAGAACGTCGCTGCAGGAGGCCGACCGGGGGATGTCCAAGACGAACGGTGAGCTCGAGATCGCCGCCGAGAAGGCGGCAGCGGAACAGAACCGGTTGTACGCGGGTGGCCTGTCAGCCAAGGACGCGGACTATCTGCGGCGCGAGGTCGAAATGCTCTACGCGAAGGTCTCGAAGATGGAGGATCAGGTTCTCGAATTCATCGAGGCCAAGGAGATCGCCGAGGAGAACGTGGAGCGGTTGACCGGTGAACTGAGCGATGCAACCGAGGACAAAGATGCGCTTGCAGCCTCCATTACCGAGCAGTGGCGCCTCATTGACAAGGAACTTGCTCTGAAGGAGCAGCGGAAGGGCGCCACAATCAGCCTCGTGGATGAGTATCTACTCGAGATCTACGATCACCTCCGCGACACCGGCAAGGGAAGGGTTGTTGGTCGGCTTGCCGACGACACCTGTGGAGCGTGTCACCTCAAGCTCTCCGCAGCCGAGGTGGGACGTGCACTGAAGCAGGATCCGCCCCGTTGCATCCACTGTCGAGCGATCCTGGTCGGTTGACGAGTGCTTTTCTGGCATGTCGGAGCGACGATCGCGTTCGTACGGTATGCGTTCCGGGATGAAGCGATGGACTTACGGTTCCTCGCCCTTGGTGCGGTGTTGCCAGATATCGTTGACACGCCCATCGGCCTGATCCTCTGGTCTACTTGGCAGACTCCACGCCTCTGGACACACAGCCTGCTGTTCGGCTCAGTGCTCATGGCCGTGACCCTCGCGGTGACCCGCCGAGGGGATCGCAGGAAGCAGTGGATGCTGCTCGCCACCGGTGTGCTGATGCATCTCGCTCTTGACGGTATGTGGACGCAACCGGAGAGCCTCTGGTGGCCGTTTCTCGGGTTCGAGTTCACAGGTACCGGGCTCGCCACGGTCGCCGAGTACGTGTCACAGGTCGTCCGCGACCCATGGATGTGGCTCGGGGAGGTCGGCGGGTTGGGATACCTCGGCTATCTGTGGTGGCGATCAGGTCTCAACCAGGCACATCAACGCGCCATGCTGCTAGCTACCGGCAGAGTCTCCGCTCCGATCGATTGACGGTGACGAAGCAGCGGGTCGCAGTGTCCATGCGCGGTACCCCATTCGGACAGCGACGACGGTGAGGAGGACAGAGAACACCTTGCTGAGGGTTTCCTGATCTAGCGAGAGAGCAACCTTTGCGCCGAGAAGAGCTAGCGGAACACCGATGATGCCAGCAACGGTTGCCACGCCCCAATGGATGCGTTTCGCTCGTGCATGCACGACTGTTGAGAGCAGAGCGGTTGGAAGGATAATCGCGAGCGAGGTCCCCTGGGCTTCGATCTGGGAGAATCCGAAGAACGCGACCAGCATGGGCACGAAGATGATCCCGCCGCCGACACCGAGGGTGGAGGCGAGAGTGCCTGCGATGAGACCCAACAGAATCAAACCCACGATCATCGAGATATCCATCAGAACCACATCCGAATGGCTGCGATGGCCATGACCACAGCAAACGTACCAGCGAGCAGGTGCTCGGGAACCCGATCCATATGCTTGGCCCCGAACCAGGCCCCTGTCGCCGCACCGATGAAGACAATGCCGGCAGAGAGCCAATCAACGTTGCCATCCCCGTTGAACAGGATGAGCGCTGCGCCGACGGAGAGGACGATCGTGGACACCGATGTCGCCGCGGCCCGGTAGTGGTCCATTTTCAGGAACAGGACGAAACTGGGAACCTTGAGCACGCCTCCACCGATGCCAAGAAGACCGGCGAGGAAGCCAGCAGCGGCGCCGATGACGGCTGATTTGGTGAACCAGGATTCCACGCCGGTACCGTAGCGTCGTTCGGTTCGTGAACACCGCAGGTACCCTCTCTGGATGCTAAAGAAGGCTCTTCCGATCTTCCTCCTCGTTGTCGTCGCGACGGCATGTTCGTCCGCGTCCACCGAACCCGCGGGTCATGAGAACCCTGA
>JBDLJV010000247.1:0-2569 GCA_039714175.1 Actinomycetota bacterium | reverse complement strand
TCCATTGGATCGCTGAGACCGGTCAGCTTCCCCAGAAGGTCCGAGGTGTCCATTTCGACGTTGTCATAGAAGGCGGTGATGAGTTCGACGAAGCGTCCGCGCACCCATTCGACGGCCATCATCCTGTGGAAGGCGACCTCGTGCAACGTCCCCCACAGGCGGACCTGTCTGTGATCGATGCCGTGGTCGATTGCAAAGTCGTCAAGATTGGGGACGATCACATACGGTCGATCATGATCCATTGCGGGAATGCCGGTGTCGAATTGACCGAGGGCGCGATGTGCCATGAATCCAACCATCGTGCCTGCTTGTATGCCGAGCAACGCCGGTCCGAGCGGCGCAAGCATGGCGCCCATGTCTCCCATATCGCCCATGCCGGAGACATTGCCCATATCGGTGAGGCCAGACAGCTTGTCGCCGAGGGGCTCCACGAGGATCCGGAATGACTGTTGGTTCTCTGCTGCCCAAGTTGCACGATCCGTCGGATTCAGCTCTCCGGGCTCTGGTGAGGGAAGCTGCGTCGTTGCCGAGATCCGGACCTCTGCCACGTGCGCCAGTTCACGGTACTCCTCGGCAACCGAGGGTTCGATCGGTTGGGGTTGACCCGCAAGGCTCTTGGTGACCTCTCGTGCGAGCTTCCAGTTCACCGGTCCGGAGGACTGGAGCATCTTGAAGAGCTGTTCGAACAGTCCTTCGTCTTCCATCCCGTACATGTTGGTCAACCCTGGAATTCTGTCGGGCGTTGCCCCAGAACAATCGTGAACGTCATCTCTTCACCCTCGCGCTCTGCAACGAACGTGACTTCGTCACCGACACGGTACAACCGCACGGCGAGGACGAGGTCCGCTTGACTGGAGATCTGCGTGCCTCCAATGGCCTTGACCACGTCACCAGCCTGCAATCCGGCAAGTCCTGCTGCCGAATCGGTGCCCTCGATCGAATGGATGAGGCCACCGGCGGGCACGATCGCGCCGTCTTCCGCCTGTTCGAAGTGGTTGCCGACCGTCACGCCGAGGAACGGATGGGCGATGTCCCCGGTCTCGATGATCTCGGCCGTGATCCTGTCGACCAGTTCGATGGGGATCGCGTATCCGATGCCTTCCGGTCCGGCCTGGGAAACACCAATGGCGCTCGTGATGCCGATCAGGTTGCCGCTGACATCGAACAAGCCACCGCCGGATGAACCGCTATTGATGGCCGCATCGGTCTGGATCATGCCTGAGAGCGATGTCTTGTCGGCGAAGTCGACGCGTCGGTTGAATGCCGAGATGATGCCGACGGTTACCGAAGCGCCGCCGTCCTGGCCGAGGGGGTTGCCAATCGCTACCGCCGGATCACCGACATCGAGGAACTCCGTTGTGCCGAAATCGGCCGGTGTGAGGTCTGAGGCATCGATCTGGAGGACGGCGATGTCTGTGAGATCGTCGCTACCGACGAGGGTCGCGTCGTAGACCCTGCCGTCCTCGAACGTGACCTGGAACGTGTCACCGCCTTGGATGACATGATGGTTGGTGATGACATGCCCCTCAGCTGACATCACGACACCCGATCCGGATCCGATCGGAACCGTTGGCGATTCGTCGTCTGCGGATGCGTCGCCGACCTTCACGGTCACGATCGAGGGCATCGTCTTGCGTGCGATCGCCGTGGGGTTCACCGCCGCACCGAGATCGTTGATGATCTGGATCGGCTGGGTCTCGACGTCCTGGGCGGCCTGCTCTCCGCTCACGACCGTGGTCGGCGGTGTCGTCGTTGCGTCAGGATCGTCGAACGTTCCCGTGGCAGCGAGAACACCGACCGTCAGGACAGCTCCGAGTATCCCGGCGACAAGTGTGCCACCGAGGAACAAGGCTGCGTTGCCACGTTTCTTCGGGGAAACGGGACTGATCCGTGCCGACACGGGTTCGGGCTTCTGCTCGGTCGGGGGGAGTGGGGCTGGATCGTCATAGACGAAGGGCACGAACGGCTCCTCGGTGGTGGACCGCTCGTAGTCAATCGTCAATCGTTCGTCGTCAGTTGTTGGCTCCATGTCCTGTCCAACGCCTGAATCGGCGTCTTCGTTCCGTTCGTATATGAAAGGAGCCTGAGAATCTTCGACCGCGTCGGGGGTATCGTCTGCCATGAGCGTGATTGTATGAACAAAGAGCCCGTAGCTGAGCGAGAATCCGTCTGGATCGATGTGACGGATGTATCGATCGATCCGCAAGCGCTTGCGGCGTTTGTTGCCGATCCGAGGGCGGGGAGCTCTGTCGTGTTCAGCGGCACCGTGCGAGATCACTCACCCGGTCGGGACGATGTGAGTCGCCTCGAGTATGAGGCCTACGGCGGGGTGTCGAGCGCGAAGATCGCTGACATCGTCGGTGAAGCCCTCGATCAGTGGTCGATCCTCAGGGTCGCTGCGCTCCATCGTGTGGGCTCTCTGGATGTTGGAGAACCCGCCGTCTGCGTCGCAGTATCGAGCGCTCACCGATCGGATGGTTTCGAGGCTGCCCGCTACATCATCGATGAGCTGAAGTCCCGTGTTCCGATATGGAAGAAGGAACACTGGCCCGGCGGAGCTGAGTGGATC
>JBDLJV010000246.1:0-2571 GCA_039714175.1 Actinomycetota bacterium | reverse complement strand
CTCGTCCTCGACGCAGTCCAGACTGCGCCTTCGTCCTGCGTCCTTGCGCCCAGCGCCCCTGACTCGACATCGACAACCCGAACGTTGCCTGACGCGGCATTAGCACTCCGTTCATGGACAGAGCACCAGCGCTCTGTGTGATGCCGTTCATGGCTACGATCGGTCCATGAATATCTCAGGATCAGCAGCCATCGTGACAGGCGGAGCCTCCGGTCTTGGAGCCGCAACCGCGAAAGCACTTGTCGACGGGGGAGCGGCCGTCACACTCATCGATCTCAACTCAGCCGCCGGGGAAGCCAAGGCAGCGGAACTCGGAGGAGGAACACGATTCGTGCAGGCGGATGTCACCGATCCTGACGCGATTGCCGATGCCGTGTCACTCGCCGCCAAGGATGCGCCGCTCCGTATCGCAGTCAGCTGCGCCGGCATCGCTATCGGTTCGCGGACGATCGACCGCGACGGCAAGCCCGCCGACCTCGATGCCTTTGCCAAAGTCGTGAGAGTCAACCTCATAGGCACCTACAACGTCGCCAGTCAGGCTGCGGCAGCCATGTCGCTCAACGAGCCGTTGGCGCACGGCGAGCGAGGGGCAATCGTCAACACGGCATCAGTCGCCGCGTTCGAAGGTCAGATCGGCCAGACGGCTTACTCGGCTTCCAAGGGTGGTGTTGTGGGCCTGACGCTGCCCATGGCACGAGATCTCTCAGCGGTCGGAGTGCGGGTGAACTGCATCGCTCCCGGAATCATCGATACACCGCTTCTCGCCGGCTTGAACGATGAGATGCGTGAAGCACTCGCAGCGAACGTCCCGTTCCCGAAACGTCTCGGTACACCGGACGACTACGCATCGTTGGCGCTGGAAGTCATCACCAACGGCTACATGAACGGCGAGACGATCCGCATGGACGGCGCCCTCAGGATGGCTCCTAGGTAGACCGTTCCGCCGCCTCGAACACAGCGAGCGTGGCTCCGGCCTCATTGCACAACTCGAGCGTGCCACCGGTGGTTCTATACGAAGCCACCTCTTCGAGCATCCCCAGAAACCTGTGCTCCACATCCATGCCCTCGGGACACGCCATCATTGTCGACATCCCAGGGCCGAAAGAGAGCTGGTTCCCGTCGGTGACGTAAGCGCTCCGATACGTGTTACACCCTGAGAAGCCGTACAGCATCGGACTCGGGTCATCGGTGAAGCTGCCGTCGATCCTTCGGCCACCAGCACCAGTGACCGGCATCTCCTCACCAAGGCGCACCAGTTCCCAATAGGTGCCGTCCAAATCTTCCATGCGTTTCTCTCCTGATGCTCAGGTGTGCGTATTCATCCATGATGGCAAACCGTGCGGATTCCGCAACCGGAGTGGACAGGCCACTAGCGTGTCGCAACATGCTCGACTTCAACGATCCCGACTTCCTCCAGGACCCGTATCCAACGCTCAACAGGGTGAGGGAGGAGACAGCGGTCTTCAGACAGGCCAAGGACAAGAACGGGCAGGAGATGTGGTTCCTCACGCGCCACGACGACATTCATCGAACGCTGCGGGAACGGCGTCTGGGACGCACCTTTGAACACGCACTCAGCCATGATCAAGTCGGGGTTCCCCCGCCTCCTCCGGATCGGAAGCCGTTCACCGACCTCGAACGATGGTCACTTCTCCAGTTGGAGCCACCGGAGCACACTCGCATCAGGTCGCTGCTGTCACGCGAGTTCACGCCCCAACGTGTGGCCGGGCTTCAACCCAGGATGATCACCATCATCGATGATCTCCTCGACAATGCTGAAGGCGACTCCTTCGACCTACTGGCCGATTTCGCACAGCCGTTCTCTCTCCTGGTGATGTGTGAACTGCTGGGAGCGCCATTCGAGGACAGGGACAGGCTTCTTGATTGGTCACACCGCATCGTGAAGATGTACGAGATGACAACGACGCAGGATCAGCTCGCTTCTGCGATCGCCGCCTCGGCCGAGTTCACGGAGTGGGCCAAGGCCTTGATAGCCGAGCGCCGACGTAGACCAACTGACGACCTCGTGTCAGGTCTCTGCTTCGTCGAAACCGACGACGGCAGATTGACAGACGAGGAGATCATCTCGACGGTCGTATTGCTCCTCAATGCTGGTCACGAGGCAACTGTCAACACACTCGGCAACGGTTTGACGGCTCTTCTCCAGCACCCTGACCAGTGGGAGCGCCTTGTTGCACGGGATGTCGACCTTCGTCGCGCACCGGAAGAACTGTTTCGGTTCGATTCCCCACTGCAACTGTTCGAGCGTTGGGTTCTCGCTGACGAGTACGAGGTCGCCGGCCAGATCATCGGGCAGGGCGAGAAGATCGCCATGCTCTTCGGGTCGGCCAATCGTGATCCGAGGAAGTGGGAGAACCCCGACACCTTCGACATCGGCCGAGGTGACCCGACACACATCACCTTCGGCTGGGGGCTCCATCACTGCATCGGTGCGCCCCTCGCTCGCCTCGAGGTCTCCACCGTCCTCGACCGCCTCACTACGCGCTTCCCAAACGCATCGCTGGTCTCGGAACCCGTCCGTCACCCGACCTTCGTCATCCACGGCTATGA
>JBDLJV010000245.1:0-2581 GCA_039714175.1 Actinomycetota bacterium | reverse complement strand
TCTGATCCGGTCGGAATGCTCTTCGGACGGCTTGACCCCGACTCCTATGCGTTGATCATCGCTGCCATGTGGGTGGATCCCGCAGCACGGGGCCGAGGTCTGGGCCGGAAACTTCTCATGACCGCCGTTGCATGGGCCAAGGATTCGGGATCCACCGCCGCGGAACTCTGGGTCTCCGACGGAAATGAATCTGCCCTCGCTCTGTATCGGGGTTGTGGATTCACCGACACCGATGAGCGCATGCCGCTGCGGGAGGGTTCGACGATCTACGTGTCCAAACTGCGAGCGGAACTCTCCCAATCCCCCACGCAACGTGAGTGACTAGTCACTCGAACCTATCTGGAACCATTCTCCAGTTCTCGGATCGCAGTGCCGATCCCCTGCACATGGGAACGACACTCGACATCTACCTCGACGAATACTCCGATCAGGAACTCGTCGATCTGTACACAGATCACAGCCCCGGTGCGGTACGACGGGATGCAACTCACGCGGCAATCCACCGCGCATCTGCAGCTGCCTACGCTCTTGAGCGGCGCGGGTACGTCGAGCAAGCGGGAACCTGGATCCACACGACGCATCCGGCGCTCAGAGCAACCGCCTGAAGTCGCTCCCTGAGCTCCCACTCCACAATCGTGACGTGCCGTACGAGTCCATGCACCAAATCTCCTTGTTCCCCGTCGTGACAGCTACCTTCTTCTCATGACCTACCGCATGAACGACCCATCAATCGACGCGCAGATCGACCAACTCGTCGCCGACGTTGTCGCAGACACCAAGGGATTGACGACGAACGCTGATCTCGTGCGAGAGATCATCGTCTCTGCCCTCAAGGTCGTGAAGGACAAGTCCGACCGCGGCGACGTCCGCATGATGAACACCGCCATGAAGGAACTGCGCTACAGCTCACTGGTGTTCCAGCCGCTCGATCGACTCAAGAAGGTTGCTGTCTACGGTTCCGCCCGCACAGCGCCGGACGACCCGAACTACGAGATGGCGGAGGAACTCGGTCGCCGTATGGCCGAGGACCACGACTACCTCGTGATCACAGGAGCCGGTCCGGGGATCATGGAGGCAGCCAACAAGGGGGCAGGCACCGACCACAGCTTCGGTGTCAACATCAGGCTCCCATTCGAGAACGGGGCCAACGAGTACCTCGCTCCCGGCAAGACGATCAACTTCAAGTACTTCTTCACACGGAAGGTCCAGTTCGTCAAGCAGGCAAACGCTTTCGCCTTGTTCCCCGGCGGCTTCGGAACGCTCGACGAATCCTTCGAGCTACTGACACTCATCCAAACAGGCAAGTCGGATCTCCATCCCATCGTGATGATCGAAGCCGAGGGCACCGGATACTGGGGTGCCTGGGAGACCCTCTGTGACGTACTCGTCGAACAAGGGATGATCGCTCCGCCCGACCTCAACCTCTACAAGGTCACCACAAGCATCGACGAAGCCGTCGAGGAGATCGTGCGGTTCTACCGTGTCTACCACTCGCAGAGATTCGTCGATGGCCTCCTCGTACTTCGACTCTCATCCGAGGTGCCCGATGCACTCCTCGACGAACTCACTGATGAATTCTCCGACATCATCAGCTCCGGTCGCATCGAGAAGATCCCTCCCACCCAGGCCGAGGTTGAGACCGACGACAATCTCGACCTCCCCCGGATAGCGTTCGAGTTCGATCGCCACGGCTACGGACGCTTGCGAGCCATGATCGACCGTCTCAACGACTCCGCTGCGTAGCCACCGGGCATCTGCCAGCCCCTGCAACTGCTGTAGAATCCCACCATGCGTGAGATTCTCTCAGACTTGGTAGCGGAACAGCAGCACCTCGATCAGTTCCTTCAGACACTCCACACTCGGCAGTGGGCCACGCCCACACCGGCCGAGGGCTGGACGATCCAGGACACGGTGTCCCATCTCGCCTATGTCGAGGGCTTCGCCGCTGAAATCCTCGCCGAAGGCAAGAGCCGGGTCGACGCCGAGAACATCACCGATTTGGACGATTGGACAGCCAAGGGCGTAGCGCAAGGCCGCGGCCGGCGCCATCAGGAAATCATCGAGTGGTGGCGATTCGGTCGAGCCGATGTTGTCGACGCTTTGTCCCGCATGCTGCCCACCGACCGGGTTCCCTGGCTGCACGGAGACATGAGCGCACGATCGTTCGCCACGATTCGACTCATGGAGACATGGGCGCATGGGCTCGACATCAAGGCAGCGGTTCTCGATCGGAACACACCGTTGGAAGCGCCTCCAGAAGATCTCGCAGAAGACGAGGAGTGGATCGATCCACTCGCCGACACGACAAGGTTACGACATATCGCATCGCTCGGGCAACGGGCGCTTCCCTTCTCCTTCGAGCAAGCCGGTGAGGAGTTCCCCGAGTCCGGGATCCGGGTCGAAGTCATGGGACCGCTCTATGCGGCTTGGAGATTCGGGCCAGAGGACACCGACCAGGTCATCAAGGGTATGGCCGGAGATTGGTGCCGCCTCATCGTGCAACGACAGGATGCCGACGACACCGGCCTCAAGGCTGTGGGCGAGTACGCCGAGAAGGCCCTCCACATCGCAAGGGCGTACT
>JBDLJV010000244.1:0-2627 GCA_039714175.1 Actinomycetota bacterium | reverse complement strand
AGGCCGTGCTCGAAACTCACACCAACCTCAGAGGCAGGTCGCTGGATCATGTCCAGCAACTCGTGCCGTGTCGGGCTGGTAACGGGAACGGTTGCCTGTTGCATCAGCGACCCGAACGCTCCATAGGCGAGGGGGCGGTCGAAGAAATCGGCACGAATCGTGAGGACGATCTTCAGTCTGGAGGATCCGTCGGAAAGCGACGCAACGAGCGAGTCCAGGAAGGCGACTCGAACATCTTCGTCCTCACACAGGGTGAACAGCTCCTCGAATTGATCGATGACCAGCACGAGTGTCTCGCCATTAGGTAGATAGCGCTTGAGCGCTCGAGCAAGTCCGCGATCGTCCTTTCTCAACACGTCCTCGAGATTGGCTGGCGCCTTCACCGCGACTCGCAGGAGGGCGGAAGCGAGCTCGTCGAACGGATACGCGCCCGGCACCATGGTTGTGGTGAGCCACTGATCGGAGCCTTCGAGAGCGTCGTCGCGCAGAGCAGGAACCAGTCCGGCCTTCACTACCGATGACTTGCCGATTCCGGAGGGACCGACAGCTGCAACGAGGTCGTGTTGACCGAGGGCTGTTGTGAGCTGACCGACGAGATCGTCCCTGCCGAAGAAGTCACCGGAGTCCAGTTCGGTGAACGAGGACAGGCCCTTGTAGGGATTGCGTGTCTGGGTGTAACCGACAACTTGGGAAGCTGTGTCCCCGGCGTCGACTGCTTCCTCCCAGGCTTCCACAAACGAACGTACATCGGCGAACGGGGAGTCCTCGTCTACCGCTCTGGCCAGCAACTCTGCAACGGCTGTCTCGTCCGTCGCCCCGACGGATGCCTGCAACAGGCCAGCGAGGGACCGCACGTCATCGGTGACGCCGCCGTTGGCGTCGCCCGAAATGCCGGCAGCGATGCCGAAGTCCGAGAGGTAGGCGCCTCCTTCTTCATCCAGCAGGACGTTGGAAGGTCTGATGTCCCGATGTACGACACCTCGACGATGGGCGAACGCAAGTGCAGGACCGATGTCTGCGAGGAGCGCGTGTGCTTCGTCGACTGATAGTGGCGAGTCGGAGATTCGGTCACCGAGAGTGCCGCCGCGCAGCCATCGCATGACGAGGTAGGCACTGTCGGGCTCACGCCAGTAGTCGTACAGCGGAACGATGTGGGGATGCTCGAGCCGGGCAACAAGCTGTGCCTCTACTTCAAACCGGCGAACGAAGTCGGGTTGGTTCGCCCACTCCGGTCGAATGACCTTGATAGCGACCTCGCGTCCAACCGACGGCTGATACGCACGGTGGACGATGCCGAACGCGCCAGAGCCGACCTCCTGGCGCAGCTCGTACCCTGCGAGTCCTCTCGCTGGCATTGGCAGCGACGCGGGGACAGCCTCCGTGCGGAGGTCAGGGAATCGTTGGGGGAGGCCCTCGATAACAAGCTGGTGCACATTCTCCGGAGTGTTGAGGCCGCGCAGTTCATGGGAACCAAGACCGCGAATGACCCACCCCCCGCCTGCGGTCTCGGTGATCTCCTGGTGTGCAGTGGACGACAGCAGCACCTGGCCTCCGTGGCCCGCTGAAACGATCGCGGCGGAACGATTGATCGGAGGGCCTGTCACGGTGTCACCGGACTCCATGTCTCCGACATCGATTGCGATGCGGAGACGGTGACCGATTGGCTCGATACCGTCGAGTTGTCGCTGGATGTCGCGTGCTGCAGACGCTGCCGATGAAGCGTCGGGGAACAGGACATAGACAGCGGTACCGCTGTTCGCGATGACTTCACCGCCATGTTTGTCGGCAGCTGAATCGATGGAGGAGGTCTGAGCGTCGATCAGTGTTGCGCGCTCGTCTGTCGGAATGCTCGATAAGGAGGATGGATCGGTGATGTCGGTCACCATGACGGCCGCACGTCGGATACTCGGCGTTGCATCGAAATCGAGTGTGGAGTCGTGATCGAGGATTCGTTGCTCGAGATCGCGGAGATTCGGGGAGGGATCCAGTCCCATTTCGTTCACGAGGTAGGTTCTCGTTCGCTCGTACGCGCGAAGTGCTTCGGCTTGGCGACCGGAGCGGTACAAGGCGACCATCTGTTGTTCGGTGAAGCGCTCCCGCAGTGGATACTCAACGGTCAACGACTCGATCTCAGCGATCAGTTCCTTGTGGTATCCGGCCGCGAGATCAGCGTCGATGCGAGCTTCGAGGGCCTGCATGCGCATCTCGTCGAGCCGTCGAATCTCGGAGTCGAGATCATGCCCACCATCGACGTCCGCGTACGGATGCCCTTGCCAGAGGCCCAGGGCGTCGCGCAGGAGTTCCGACGCCTCGGCGGGTTCGCGACCCTTGGCCGCCACGACAGCGTCCTCGAACCGCATTGAATCGACCATGAGGCGTTCGACGGCCAGCTCGTAGCCATCGTTCGTTCCAGCGATGATGTCGCCGAGTTCGCTGCGCAGGTTCGACACATAGGTTTGGATGGAACGGCGCGCGCCCTGCGGTGGACCATCGCCATAGACGCCGTCGATCAGCGATCCGGTCGATACCGAGCGACCGGCGTTCGCTATCAGCAGCGCAAGGACGGTGCGTTGCTTGGGTCCACCAAGCGGAAGCCTTCTCCCATCCTTGACCACTTCAATGGGGCC
>JBDLJV010000243.1:0-2630 GCA_039714175.1 Actinomycetota bacterium | reverse complement strand
CCGTCGGTACCAGACCTAGACCTTGGGGAGATTCGATGACCACGGACCCGTTGCATGCCCTCCACGCCGCAGCCATCGTTGTCGCTGCACGCACCGGATGTGACCACCACGACGCAGCGATCGTTCTCGGTTCGGGACTCAGCAACTACGCCCGCACGTTGCCCGGCGCAACGGAGATCCCGTATGAAGAGATCCCCGGGTTCGCTTCGCCCAATGTGGCCGGACACTCAGGCAGCCTCATCTCCGTGCCGATCGAAGGCCGCAGACTCCTCGTTCTCGCTGGTCGTGTGCACGCATACGAGGGTTGGACCATGGAACAGGTCGTCTTCGGTGTGCGCACCGCGATATCCACCGGTGTCCGCAACGTGATGCTGACGAATGCTGCGGGTGGAGCCGGCGACGACATGTCCGCCGGCGATCTCGTGATCCTCTCGGACCACATCAACTTCACGGGCAGGAACCCTCTCGCTGGCCCGAACGACGACAGGCTCGGCCCGCGGTTCCCCGACATGTCTGAGGTCTACTCAACAGACCTCAGACGCAAGATCGCCGACGTGTTCACCGAGGTGGGCGTCCCTCCATACGAAGGCGTGTACGCATGGTTCCTCGGACCCTCCTACGAGACCCCGGCAGAGGTCCAGATGGCGAAGCGAATGGGCGCAGATCTCGTCGGTATGTCGACGGTTCCCGAAGCCGTTGCCGCACGACACATGGGAGCAAACGTTGTCGCTGTCTCGCTCGTCACGAACCTCGCCGCCGGCATATCGCCGACGCCATTGTCACACGAGGAGGTCACCGAAACGGCAGCCCGCGCTGCGTCCACGTTCGCGTCGATCCTTGATCGATTCCTCCCGGTATTGGTCAGTCACGAGTGAACATCGAACTTTGAGCATGCGCTCAAAGTCTCACTAAGCTTGCAGCACCCCACCAAGGAGTAGCACCACCATGAACATCGCGGTCTGTGTCAAACAGATCCCTGACCCGGCAGCTCCCTATGAACTCGACGGCGAGAACCACTGGGTCGTGCGACCGAACGACCAGGTCCTCGACGACACAGATCGTGTCGGCGTCGAAGTCGGGCTGCAGCTCGCAGAGGCATCAGGCGGAACGGTCACGCTGTTCTCCATGGGACCCTCGGGATCACTTCAAGGCATTCGCCAGGCTCTTGCCATGGGTGCTGACAAGGCAGTGCTCATCGACGATGACGCCCTGAAGGGCTCCGATGCACTCACTACGGCGCGGATCCTCACCGCGGCGATCGAGCGCGAGGGATACGACCTCGTCGTTGCAGGTATGGAATCGACCGATGGGTACACGGGTGCTGTGCCCCAGATGATGTCTGAAATGCTCGATGTCCCGTGTCTCTCATTTGCACGCAAGGTTGATGTTGCCGACGATGGGGTCACGATCGAGCGTCAGACCGCCACCGGCTACGAAGTGGTGTCGGCGCAGATGCCGGCTCTTCTGGCGGTCACCGCTGGTGTCTTCGAACCCCGCTACCCGACCTTCAAGGGGATCATGCAGGCCAAGTCGAAGCCCGTTGACACTGCAACCGCTGCCGATCTCGGCGTTGAGCCACACACGAGTCAGGTCGTCTCTGGCGTCAGCGATGTCGCTGCACGCGAAGCGGGAGACATCGTCGAGGATGAGGGTGAGGCGTATCTCAAGATCGTCGAACTGCTCGAGCAAGTGAAGGTGATCTGAAATGGGTATCTGGGTATTTGCAGAAGAGCAGGACGGGGCACCCCTCGAAGGTGGTCTCGAGTTGCTCGCCAAGGCACGAACGCTCGGTGAAGTCTCGGTCTTCTACATCGGAACCGCGTCGGACAGCTCCTTTGCAACGCTGGGAGACCACGGCGCATCGACTGTCTACCACCTCGATACTGGTGACGACCTTCCTGCTGCACCGGCCGCAATGGCATTCGCTGACCTGCTGACACAGCATGGAGGCGATGCCGTCTTGTTCGGTCCGGGCAACACGGATCGCGATCTTGCAGGTCGCCTCGCCGCTCGGCTCGGGAAGCCTCTCGTTGCCGGAGCTCTTGACATCGATATGGCCGACGGCATCACCGTGACCACCGAGATCCTCGGTGGTATGAAGGCAGTGACCACGACCGTCGTCGGAGACGGCCCTGCTCTCATCACGACACGCCCGAAGGCGTTCGTGGCTGAGGCTGTTGGAGGAGGCGTCCCAAGTTTGGTACCGGTCACGATGGCCGACGCCGGAGCTTCGACCGCCACCATCACCGAACGTCATGTCGAGGCTTCCGAAGGGCCAGATCTCGAAGCTGCTCCTGTTGTGGTGACAGGTGGGAGAGGACTCGGGTCCGCCGAGGGGTTCGAGCTGGTGAATGAGCTCGCAGGACTCCTCGATGGCGCCGTGGGAGGTACTCGTGCCGTCGTGGACGCCGGATGGGTGCCGTACTCCTACCAGGTCGGGCAGACAGGCAAGACCGTGAAACCGTCCGTCTACATCGCATGCGCGGTGTCGGGTGCAATGCAGCACGTGGTTGGCATGAAGGGATCTTCAACGATCATCGCGATCAACAAGGATCCGGACGCTCCGATCTTTGCCCTCTCCGATCTGGGCATCGTCGGCGACGTCCACAAGGTCGTGCCACAACTGATCG
>JBDLJV010000242.1:0-2647 GCA_039714175.1 Actinomycetota bacterium | reverse complement strand
TCCATACCGACACCGTCCGACCCCGAGCTTGTCGAACAGTCATCAGCGTGTTGTCAGACGGTCATCACCGAGTTGGGAATCGTTAAGAGCGACAACTGGGGACGGCGTGCAACATCGCGGATGCGCGATACGTCTATGGTGCGTGGATGCTACAGATGAGTGATGTGAGCACTTGGTTGCGCGGACTCTTCAACCGCGAAACCTTGCGCGAGGATGCTGTTTCGGGTCTCGTGCTCGGTGTCGAGAGCGTTCCGGATGGCCTTGCCGGCGGGCTGCTCGCGGGTGTCAACCCCGTGTTCGGCCTCTACGGCTACATGGTCGGAACGATGACCGGAGCGCTATTCACGAGTGCCACGTTTATGGCTGTCCAGGCCACTGGTGCCATGGCGATCATCGTCGCTGATGTTCCGGCAGTTCATTCGGGGACAGACCCGGAGAGGGCGTTGTTCACGCTTGCTGTGCTCACCGGCGTCGTCATGCTGGTGGCGGGCCTCTTCAAGCTGGGCTCGCTCCTGCGGTGGGTGTCGAATGCGGTGCTCGTCGGGTTCATCAATGCGGTCGGTGTGAACATCGTTCTGGGGCAACTCGACAATTTCAGCGGCTACGAGGCGGAGGGAGCGAACCGGATCGCTCGGGCGTTGAATCTTCTGTTCAACATCTTCCAGGCACACTGGCCTTCGATGATCATTGGTGCGACAACAATCGCTCTGATCATCCTCCTGGAACGCACACGTTTGGGCCCGCTCGGCATGGTGGTCGCGATCGTTGCCACGTCAATCGGAGTTGTCCTGTTCGGGATGGACAACGTCGAACAGTTGCGGGATATCACTGATGTGCCTCGATCGCTGCCGCTACCGGTCTTCCCCAATCTTCGCCTCATCCCGGTGCTGATCGTTCCGGCGATATCGCTGGCGTTCGTTGGACTCGTCCAGGGAGCGGGCATCTCGGCGAACTTTCCGAATCCGGATGGCAACTACCCGGACGCGTCGCAGGATTTCGTGGGTCAGGGTGCGGCCAACATCGCTTCAGGAATCCTCCAGGGCATGCCGGTGGGTGGATCCATGTCGGCCAGTTCACTCGTGAAGACTGCCGGAGCCAGGTCAAAGGGAGCACTGATCATCGCTGGTGGCGTGATGGCCGTATCGATTCTCGTGCTTGGCGACGTTGTCGGATTCATCGCGATGCCAGCTCTGGCCGGCCTTCTGATGATCGTCGGATACCGCACAGTCAAGCCTGCCGATATCGCCGCCGTGTGGCGCACGGGATCAACCCAAGCCGTCGTCATGACGGTCACGTTCGCCCTCACGATGCTCATCCCCCTCCAGAACGCTGTGCTTGTGGGGGTCGGTATCTCGATCATCCTCTTCGTGATCGGGCAGTCGAACCGGATCGCCATCAAACAGTGGATAGTCAACGACGACAGGCGCCTCCGTGAAACCGATGCACCCGACAACATTGGCGCAGACGAGGCCTTGATCATCCAACCGTACGGGAGCCTCTTCTTCGCTTCGGCACCGGTGTTCGAGGAGGAACTCCCCGGCGTAATCGCAGACACGAGCAATTCGGTGGTGATCCTGAGGTTGCGCGGCAAGAGCGATCTCGGATCAACGTTCATGGAAGTCGTGTCCCGGTACGCGGAGTCGCTGATCGCCTCCGACAGCAAGCTTGTGCTCGTCTACTCACATCCTCGTGTTCGCGACCAGCTGAACGCCATGGGTGTGACCGACCTGCTCGGTGCTGAGAACCTGTACGAATCTGATGAGTGGCTCGGTACAACAGCGATTCGAGCCCACGACGATGCCCTCGAGTGGATCCGGGAGCGCGGCACAGAGCAATAGTGAAGTGGTCGGCTCATGTCCGACAGACGTAACAGAACTTCATTTCGCCACAATGCTGTGACTTTCGTGACGCCCGGCAACCTGCGCACACCAGCAATATCGGGTTTCGACGCATCGCAGCTTCGATCTCTTCTTACGCAACGCAGACTGAGCACTTCCTGGAGACCTCGTGATCGTCCTGTTCCTACCGACGGGATTTGCTGCCACTGGTTTCGATCCGACGGGCGAGCCAGACGGCGACGTCTCCCTCGTTCTTCTCGCCGCTAGCGATCGCAAGCATGAGCGCGAAAGCAACGGACTCCGGTAGGACGGGGTACTGCAACCGCTCTGCAACCGAACGGCCGAGTAAGAAGAGGTTCGAAACAATGGAGGGCGTAAGAGCCCAGTCATGGTTGGCTCCGGGGGTGGGACTCGAACCCACGACAAACGGATTAACAGACGGATCCGCCAAACCCGAAAACCAAGGCAAACCGCCAGAAACGTAGGCGTAGCAACAGTTCCTGGCTTCAGTAGCTCCCATCGTTTCGCGACGTTTCTCGTCCTCTCACGGACAAGATACGGACAAGAAGCCACTCCACCGTGTCAGAGTCGTTCCCAGCTGACACAACGTTGAGAAACGTTGAACAGGAGTAGGCACCACAACCGCTAGGCCGTCTACACGAAGTTTGCCACAGACCCTCTGCAGGCAACAACTGTCCCTCTGCCAGAACAGGCAGACTCTTCTCACTCGTCATCGGTACGGTCCTTCCCGCTCAGGCTCCCGCCTGAGCATTCTCGACCACACCATTTACACGAAGTTCGTTACAGAC
>JBDLJV010000241.1:0-2665 GCA_039714175.1 Actinomycetota bacterium | reverse complement strand
GCCTTCGAGTTGATGCTCTTTGCTGAGGGATCTGACTGGTTCTGGTGGTACGGGTCGGATCAGGAATCCGGTGACGATGGCTACTTCGACGCCGCGTATCGTGAGCTCATCGGTCAGATGTACGACGCTCTCGGTGGTGATCGCCCGGGCTACATCCGTGTACCGATCATCCCCGCTCCGACGATCGACCCGGTACAGACACCCGACGGGCTCCTGGCGCCCAGCGTCACGAACCCTAATGATCCCGCATGGTCGACTGCCGGGGTTGTGGACGGTGACAATGAGATTCGCTGGGCGTTTGACACGAAGAACCTCTATCTGCGCATCTCGAACATGGGCGATGCAACGACTGACGTGTATCTCGGTGTTCCTTCGGCCGGCCAGTCACGCGGACTCACGATCGGCGTGTCCAACGAATCGGATCAGCAGGTTCTTGGCTTCGACGCATCCCATGTCATCCGTTTCTCCAACGGCGATGCGTTCGGCCCGGTCATCCCGCCATCCGTCAACGGCAACGATGTTGTCGCGGAGCTTCTCTTCGATGGTGCTCCGATCCAGCCGAGCAGTGTGAATGACGGGTATGGAATGGTTGCGATCCCGCTTGGTTCGCTCGGTGCGCTCGGAGTTGGTGACCGCATCTCGCTCCGCGCCCTTGTTGACGAGACAGGCTCGGCGGTGTTCGCGCCGGAGGGCGGTCGAGCAGCCCTCGTGGTGCCTGACGTCTCGAACACGGAGATCGTGTTCAGCGCGGAGGATCCGGTCGGGGATGACCACGGCCCGGGAACATACTCCTATCCGACCGACACGGTCTTCAACCCGGGTGCGTTCGATCTCACATCGTTCTCAGCTGGCTTGTCGGGTGAGGAGATCGTGTTTGACTTCACGATTGCGTCTCCGATCTCGAATCCGTGGAGCAGTCCGGTTGGTCTCTCGATCCAGACGTTCGACCTCTACGTGGACATCGACCCAGGTGCAGGCACCGGAGCCCGGATGATGATCGATGGCCGCAACGCCGCGCTAGCTACTGACTATGGCTGGGAACGAGCTCTCACGGTTGAAGGCTGGGAGTCTGCTCTCTTCGAGGCGACGAGTGATGACGATGTCAACGAGACGCAGCCGACGATGAAGATTCTTGTCTTCCCCGACAAGGGCAGGGTCGTGGCTCGCATGTCGAGGGATCTGTTCCCCGACGGAGATCCGTCGACGTGGGGCTATACGGTTGCCGTTATGTCCCAGGAGGGATTCCCTTCGTCCGGTGTTCGCCGCATCCGTGACGTGACGGCTGCTGCACAGCAGTGGCGTGTCGGCGGTGGTGACGGTTCGCTCAACGCCACAAGGATCATCGATCTACTGTGGCCCGTTGAAGGCGAGCAGGAGTCGATGCTGACCCCGGCATCACCGATCACCGCTGGTGACCCGAACGACTTCACTCCGGATGACTTCGGTCAGGTGTTGCTGAACGTCCGCTGAGCACTGCTCCCTTCAGGCGGATCGGTGAGCCTGCGTCCCTCGTGAGAAGCTCGGACGCGCACGAGCACTTGCCCCACAGCGCTCGAAGGCTCGCCCGTCCCGCCACGAGGGGGGGACAGCAATATGCCTGGAATCTCTGGTCAGAACACGACGGTGGCGGTGTTCGAGCATGCCCCGGATGACGCGTCGCACACCTGATAGACATAGGTGCCCTCACCCTTGATGTCCAGGTTGTCGACCCAGCTCGAGCCGGAGACATTGCTGGCGACGATGGCTCCGTCTCTGAGAATGTTCACGAGATCTGACCCCGTCCAGTCCAACTGAACCTTCTGCAAGGCTCGCTGTTTGAACCCTGTTGCCGTGAGAGCGATCGTGACTTCCTCGACGGTCGCAGTGCTTGTCGGCGAGTACTCGGATACTCCACCAGCGCTGTAGCCGTGAACCCGATACTCATACGTTGTCCCCGCAACGACCCCCAGATCCGTGAAGGATGTCGTGTCGGCTGGCAATGCCGAGATGACAGACCAAACCCCGGTGGGTAAACGCCGCTCAACCTCATAGCCGAGTTCGTCAGAGGCGTTGTCACTCCAGGAGAGGGACACCATTCCTGCGCCTCCGACAGCAGTCAGCAGTGACGGTGCCGCTGGCGCCGGACCCTGTCCGACCGGTTCGGATAGGAAGAACATGTGGTCAACGAGGAGTGTGTCGAGGACTCGATTGCCAGCGGAGCGGTCGTCGTCAACGACGCGAACCGTCACATTGCCGTCCACAGATGGTGGGAGTACGAACTGTTGGTAGCCCAGATCACTGGTGGAAGAGACGGTCAGCATGTCGACCCAGGTGTCTCCTCCGTCAGATGTGTACGAGAACCCGAATGTCTCTCCCTCTGCGGAACCTGATGCCCAGGCGTTGACGTAGAACGTGACAACTTCACCACCGGTTACTTGGAAGTCCCATGTCTGTTCGAGCAAGCTTGTTCGACTGGACGGCTTGCCACCCGTCTCTTCCTCGGTGATCGCGAACGCGACACCATCGTCAGCAAGCGTGTCGCCAATGGTTCCCGTGGTCGTGCCGCTGAGGGTGGAGCCTGAGCTCGCTGTGTCGTCGACGGGCACCGGCGGCGCGGCGTTGTCGATGGTGACGGTGTTGGTGTCTGTTGTGGTGTTGCCGGTGGTGTCGTAGGCGGTTGCTGTGA
>JBDLJV010000240.1:0-2684 GCA_039714175.1 Actinomycetota bacterium | reverse complement strand
GCTTCGGTCGTCGTTGTGGTCTCAGGCGGTGCTTCCGTCGTTGTCGTCGTGTCAGCAGCCGGAGCCTCTGTGGTTGTCGTGTCGTCGGCATCTCCCCCACCGCAAGCGGCGAGGATCATGGCCATCACAACCATCAGCGGAATGAATAGTTTCTTTCGCATTGATTGGTCTCCCATCCATGGGGTCAGCGCGACCCCTTTGCACCAATAAGACTAGTCAAGCGGCGAATCCTCGGTTCAGCAGAACCGTTTGTCGACGAGTGTCTCGAACGTGTCCCACGAATCGATGTCGACGGCACCAGCTATCGGTTCGTTCCATGGCCGCACGAACCTGCACGTCGTCCGATCCGGTCGCTCCACGACGAGCCGCTCGAGATTGTGTGGGCCGTCATCGAGGTATACGTCACAATCCACTTTCCACTTCTGTCTGGTGAGATGCACCTCGCGTGTTTCGATCCCCTGCTTGGCGATCCACTCGTACGTCTCCGACGTTGCCCACCACGGCTTCGTCGTGATGATGACGATGTCGTGGTTGCGGCTCAACCGGGACAGAGCCGGAAGTGCGTCGGGGTACGTGGGGAGATCGGCGAACAGTCCCGGTCCGCCGTCATTGCGTGCCCACTGCCAGAACTCCCTCTCCGATGCGAATCGAGTGAGTGCCACCATCGCGTTCCATTCCTGGACCATGTCGGGAGTCAGTTCGGTGCCATGGGCTGCGTTGTACCGACGAATCCAGCCCTGGTTGAAGTCGGCAACAACGCCGTCGAGATCTATGCCGAGTCTCACTGTCGATCAGTCGCCAACGATCTCACCGCCAAGGACGTCGAGCACGTTGCTCACGATGTCGGTCGCATTGTCATCGTCGGCTTCGACCAGGTCATCCTTGTCCGGGACCACAGCGTCCTCCGGCGGAGCGGCAGCAGATGCTGTGTCAGCAGAGCGGAATACGACGGGGACGCTGGTTCCGAGCCGGTCACGACCCGCCGCATCGATCGCTTCTGCGATTCCTTTGTCTGCCTTGAGTTGCTCCAGGTGGAAGTGCATGTGGGCAGCGACTTCGAACACGACAGCACCGTTCTCGACCGCAACCGGGTTCGCCTCCTTCAGCAGGGCGTGTCGGCGCGGCCCGACGTCCTGACGGATATGGGCAACGATGGCCGGCCAGGCGCGGGTGAAGTCGGGGAAGGACAGGGAGGTTTCCGGTTTCCGGTCTCCGGTCTCCGGTTCAGCGGGGGTCTTCGCTTGTCGGTCGTCGGCTGTCGGCTGTCGGTCTTCGGTTGCCGGTTTCCGGTCATCGGTTATCGGCTTCTCGACGGTTTCCGGTTCCTTATCGGTTGCCGGCTGTCGGTCTTCGGTTGTCGGTTCTGAGAATGGTCGATCCTGGGGGAGGTCTTCCTGTTCTTCCTTCTTCGGCTGGGAGCTGACGGCTGATTGCTGACTGCCGGCGCCTGAAGGCTGACGGCTCATCTCCCTCAACTGCCTCTCGACCCGGTCGAGGCGCACAGTGACTCCGTCGAGATCGGGGACCGTTTCGGGGCGGGTGAGCCGGAGGACGGCGAGTTCGACAACGAGGCGCTCCTCGCGGCCGTCACGTAGTTGGAGCAGTGCGGTCGAGAGTTCATCGACGGCGCGGAGAACCTCGCTGCTGGAGATCGTCACCGCGTGCCTGCGCCAATCCTCGATGGTCTCGCTCGGTGCATCGACGACCTCATCGATGTTCTGTGCGTACTGCGCGAGGAACACACCGCGTAGGTATGCGATGGCATCGCCGACGAATCGCCTGAGATCGGCACCCTGTGCAGCCAGTTCGGCAATGAGCGTGATTCCACCGGCGGCATCGCCAGCAGCGACGAGATCGAGGAGACGACCGTAGCTATCGGCATCGGCGATGCCGAGGGCGCGAGAGACACCGGCACTCGTCACAGAACCGCTACCAAGTGCAGCGACTTGCTCAAGGAGGCTCATCGCATCACGTACGGATCCGCCGGCATGGCTCGTCACCGCGCCGAGGGCCTCGTGGTCGTGGGTGAACTCCTCTCGGTCGGCGATCTTGCCGAGGTATTCGATGAGCGTCTCTGATCCCACAGGGTGGAAATCGAACCGCTGTGTGCGCGAGCGGATGGTGTCGAGCAGCTTGTATGGCTCGGTAGTCGCCAGCACAAAGATGACGTGCTCAGGCGGCTCCTCGAGTGTCTTGAGGAGCGCATTGCTGGCGGCCCGGGAGAGCATGTGTGCCTCATCGAGGATGTACACGCGCCGCGCGCCATCGGCTGCGGCAACGGTTCCGACATTGACCCGGATCTCGCGGATGTCCTCGACCTTGTTGTGAGACGCGGCATCAAGTTCGATTACATCGATCGACGATCCTGTCGTGATTCCTTCACACGAATGGCACTCGTTGCACGGCTCGCCGTCTGTTGCCCTGTTGGGGCAGTTGAGGGACTTCGCGAGGAGGCGGGCAGAGGTGGTCTTGCCCGTTCCCCTGGGACCGGTGAAGAGATAGGCATGAGCGACCTTGTCATCAATGACCTCGCGAGCGAGCGTCGTGGTGACATGATCCTGACCGACAACCTCGTCAAAGCGTTGGGGCCGGTACTTCCGGTAGAGAGCTTGGTATTGCATCGGGCACGAACAGTAGTTCGTGCCCGAGAGTCAAGAGTCAAGACCTTCCTCGTTGATGCCTGA
>JBDLJV010000239.1:0-2690 GCA_039714175.1 Actinomycetota bacterium | reverse complement strand
GCCGCGCTCGGAGGAACACACACCGTCTAGGAGACCAACTACTACATGCCCATCGACAACGATCAAGACCTCGCCGTACCGGCCGAGGAGACCACGGAAGCCGCCGAAGAGACCACATCAGACATTGAGGCTGCCACCATCGAAACAGAGACAGCCCAGCCGACTGATGCCGTGGAGGCCGTTGAAGAGACCGCGCCCGACGCCGTCGAAAACGTGATGGACGATGCCGCGGAAGCTATCGAGGCACCTGAAGCATCTGATGCATCTCAGCCCGAGGCGGAGACCGATGATGCTCCTGTAGCTGAGACGGCACCTGAGACTGACACGGTCGCCGGCGCCGAGGAAGCACCGGAGGAGCAGCCTCCGCTACGCGGGGAGCGTCCTGCCATCAGTGCCCCGAAGGCCATCGACGACGTACCTGACGATCTGTCAGCAGATGACTTTGCTGCAGCAATCGAGCAGACCGTGTTCGAGTTCAAGGAGGGCGACATTGTCGCTGGCACCGTTGTTCGGGTCGACCCGGATGAGGTCCTTGTGGACATCGGATACAAGTCAGAGGGCGTCATCCCGCCGCATGAGCTCTCCGTACGCAACAGTGTCAACCCACAAGACATCGTCAAGGTGGGCGATGACATCGAAGCGCTTGTTCTCCAGAAGGAGGACGACGAGGGTCGCCTCGTGCTCTCCAAGAAGCGCGCCCAGTACGAGCGTGCATGGGGCCGCATCGAGCGCGTCATGCAAGGTGGCGGCACCGTTGAGGGCCACGTCATCGAGGTCGTCAAGGGCGGACTCATCGTCGATATCGGTCTCAGGGGTTTCCTCCCCGCATCCCTCGTGGATCTTCGTCGTGTTCGAGATCTCCAACCATTCGTTGGGGAGACGATCGAGGCCAAGGTCATTGAACTGGATCGCAACCGCAACAACGTTGTGCTCTCGCGTCGGGCATACCTCGAAGAGGAGCAGGCCGAGCAGCGCACAGCGTTCCTCACAGACCTCAAGGAAGGGGACGTCCGTCCGGGTGTCGTTTCCTCTGTGGTCAACTTCGGAGCTTTCGTTGATCTGGGTGGGATGGACGGACTCGTTCACGTGTCCGAGTTGTCCTGGCGCCACGTCAATCATCCCGGCGAGATCGTGACGGTTGGCGACAAGGTCAAGGTGAAGGTGCTCGAGGTCGATCGCGACCGTGAGCGCATCTCGCTCTCGATCCGTCAGACAGCTGAAGATCCGTGGGAAGCGTTCGCCCGTACGTCGGACGTCGGCACCATCGTGGACGGCAAGGTCACCAAGACTGTGCCGTTCGGAGCATTCGTGTCCGTGGGTGAAGGCGTCGAAGGTCTTGTCCATGTATCAGAGATAGCGATGCACCATGTCGAGAGTCCTGAACTGGAGCTCTCACTCGGACAGGAAGTAAAGGTAAAGGTCACCGAGATCGATGCCGACAGACGACGGGTAAGCCTGTCAATCAAGCAGGCGCTTCCGGAATGGGAGGAGCGCTCGTCGTGGAGCGAAAAGAAACCAAGCCGTCCTCGTCGCAGGGAATTCCAGCGTGAGGACGAGGTATCAGACGCCCCGAGCTTCGCTGCGGACTCGTCTCTTGAAGCAATCCTTCAAGAGCTCAAGGAACGCGGCATCGGCAGGTCGTAGTAATAGGGCGTTCAGCCCACGTTCAATACTTGACCCCGCATGGGGTGGTGTGCCAAGCTTGGTCGACTGTGTGCGACCCACAAAGCAAGGTCGCGCCTTGACGTTAAGTTTCGCATCGGGGAGGACTAACTGATATGGGCCGGAGAACACTTGTTCTGGTAATCGCGTTGGCGCTCGCCGCCATCTCTGGATACGCCGTTTGGCAGTATCTGTCTTCTGTGGATGACAGTGCGCGCCAGGAGTTTTCGGAGGTCGAGGTTTACCGTGCAATCGAGCCGATCGCAACCGGGACGCTCGGAGAGGAAGCCAAGCCGTTGATCGAGGCTTCGACCGCTCTACGCAACCAGGTCGTGTTCGAGAATTCGACGATCCTCTGTACCGGAGCCGTTGGAACGAACGCAGACCTTGATCCGAATCAGTACGGTTGCGTGCAGAATCCGAACGACCTTGATCTCGTGCTCAATGGCAAGGTTGCAGCAGGACCGATTGCGCAGGGCCAGTTGATCACAGCTGGGTCGTTCGCTGATACCCGGGACCTCGAGCAGACGCTGTCCCAGTCGATCGCACCTGGCAAGGTCGCGATCTCGATCTCGGTCGACCCCTCCACCGCAAGCGGTGGGTTTGTTCGTCCCGGCGACAACGTGAACATCCTTGCGTCCACCTCTCTGGGGCCCCTGGACTTCCTCGAGATCATCTCCAATGATGAACTGCGAGACCTGCTGATAGAGGTCACCACGCTCACCGACGAGCAAGTGGAGGCTGCAGCCGCAGCGGACGACGAGACCGGGCCTCCGCAGAACCTTGCTGACGCGATCGCCGGATCCTTCGACTTCACGCAGACGATCCTCCAGGATGTGCAGGTCCTCGCTGTCGGAGCCAGCACCCGCCCGGCGCCGATCGGAGCCGGTCTTGAACCTGTGGGCGGCGTCATCGTGTTCGAGGTGACCCCTCAGGATGCTGAGAAGATCGAATTTGCACGTCAGTACACATCGATCGCCCTTTCACTCCTGCCAACAGGCGACTACGTGCCGTATGACAGTCAGCCT
>JBDLJV010000238.1:0-2732 GCA_039714175.1 Actinomycetota bacterium | reverse complement strand
GACGAACTTCAACCAGTTGCGGAGTTCGAGTTCCCTGATATCGGGGTCGATGATGCTGTCGCCGACGTCGAGTTCCTCCCGCAGCTCCTGGGAATTCGGGTTGTTGTGGAGCTCGATCATCTTCTCCGCGTAGGCCGCAACGGCTGCTTCGTCGTCGAAGAAACCTTCCTTGACGAGTGCTCCAGCGCGAGCACCGATCAACAGCCCCATCTCGTAGAGGTTGTACTCGGGGTGGTACTGCGTGCTCCAGAACGAGGCGTCACCATGCTCTACGATCGCTGCTTGTACATGCGTGTGCTCGTTCGTGGCGAGCAGGTCCGTGCCGTCAGGAAGGCGCGTGACCTCGTCGAGATGCATGATGAAGCCATCGAACACCTCCGGCTTGCCCACGTGCATCGGATGTCTGTCGGCAGCGTCGGTCAGCTTGATGGTGCGTGCGATACCCCATTCGCGACCTTTGGGATTGGCAGCGACTTCTCCACCGCCGACGAGTGCGGCCATCTGGACTCCCCAGCAGCTTCCCCAGCTGACTGCATCCGAGTCCATCAGCTCGCCGGCGAACTTGATCTGGGATGCGACCCGTGGGTCGTCGGTGTGATAGACGGTGAGGTCCGACCCTGTCCACACGAACGCATCGAAGTCAGAGATGGAGGTGCCCGGAGGCAGAGCGAAGTCAGGGTCTGCCACGTAGACGAGTTCCGTGGTGGCGTTCGGGGCCTCTCTGGCAAGGAAGTCCTTGAACATGTTGTGGGGGTGGCCGACACCTTGCCGATCGAAGTTCTCCCTGCTCGCTTCCGGGTAGCAGTTGACGATGCAGATCCGGAGAGGCTTCGTGGTTGTAGGTGATGGCGTCATCGTGGTCCTCGCTGCGGAAAGTCGGTGATGATCCCTGCGATGCCCATCTCCACGAGTTCGGATATGGCCTCAGGATCGTTGACAGTGTAGGGGTTGAGACTGAAGCCCTTGGCTATGAGCGCGGCGATCTCACTGGTTGTCAGGCGCGTGATCCGGGGGTTGAACGTGTCGAAGAAGGGATCGGAGAAGTCCATCGGATCCTCCGCGAAGAGACCGAGGACGGCCTGGACCTCGAACTCGGGTCGCCGAGCCCTGAGCTCCTTGAGCCAGGGGAGCAGTGCTGATGAGAAGAGCAGGTGATCCGGACCGATGCCAACAGAGTCGGCCAGGTCGAGGACGGCGGTCACGACATCGACGGTGTCCTTCGGCGCCGGCTGGGCCTTGAGTTCGAGGTTGAGGAACCAGTCGAGTTCAAGCGTCAGCTCGAACGCCTCTCGAACCGTCGGTACCTGCGCGCCCCGGTATGACGCAAGCTCGGAGGGTGTCACTGAACCCGCGGCAACCTGCCCGAAGGGGTCGTCACGCTCGAACCAGGAACCGGCGTCGAGCGTTCGGATCTCGGCCAAGGTGTAGGTGGAGAACGGCGCTCCAACGCGATCGGGGAACTTGTCGGCAACGTTCGTGGTGCGTGTCATCGCATCATCGTGCATGAGCACAAGTTGATCGTCGGCGGTCACCGCGACGTCGGTCTCCCAGAGATCGGCACCAACCGCGTGCGCCTTCCGCGCGGCGAACAGGGTGTTCTCTGGTGCGAGGCTCCGTGCCCCCCGATGAGCGATGATCGTGCTCATGTGCCCGAATCGACCTGCATCAACCGCAGTGGGAACACTTCGGCGATGCGCTCGAAGCCGCTGTCGGTCGTGAGAATCTCAGCATCCGTGCGAAGAGCGATCGCGGCAATCATGCAGTCAACGTATCCGCCCGGCTCGACTCCAACCGCGCGGCAGGCACGGTAGATCCGGGCTGCACCTTCGAAGTCTGCGGTCGCGTCGGCTGATATCCATTCGAACGACGTGAGCAAACGTCGAACCTCGTGCGCAGCCCGGTCGCCTCTGGTGCCACCGAGCATTTCCATGAGCACAGGTTCAGTCGAGGCTATGGATGAGCCTTCGTCGACCAGACCTCGGAGCTTCAGAGCGACCGGCGAGTCCGTGCCCCGGTCGAACTCGATCCAGGCGGACGTGTCTACGAGGACCATGTGCGAGGCTTGTCCTCGGGGACATGGTCGATCAGTCGCGCGCCGTACATGGCCAGCTTCTCCTCGGTGGTCATCGGCTTCCCAGCAAGATGCCGGAGGGCGAGATCCACAGCCTCGGTCTTCGTGCGGATCCCGTGTCGGCGCATCACCGTCTCAAGGAGTTCGTCGTCGATCACTATATTCGTGCGTCCCATACACGTATCATACACGTTGGGTGTAATGATGGTGTTTGTTCTTGTCATGAGGACAACGTATCGCTCCCGTGTGACACATTGTCCAGATGGAGCCGTTTCTAGCTACCGGGGCTCCACCAAGCGGCGTTCCAGGTGTCCCAGTCGCCGATGCGGTTGGGCGCGATGCCCCGGATGCGGTCGGGCCAGTAGATGACATTTGTGCTTTGGCGCGTGACGAGCGGATAGGCAAGGGCGTTGTCCGCAAGAATCGATTCTGCCTCGCCGAGCAGCTCGGCCAGGCGATCCTGGTCGAACTCGACACTGGCCTGCTCGAGGATGTTGGCGTACCGGTCCGCTTCGGATTGGAGGCCGGTCCAGTCGAGTACTCCCTCTCCGGCGGCGTACAGCGAGAGGGACTGGGCGACCTGCCCGAGACCGCCACCGCCGGGGAACAGGCGGAGAGCGAACAGGTCGAAATGCTGCTCCTCGAACAGCTTGCTGAAGAA
>JBDLJV010000237.1:0-2736 GCA_039714175.1 Actinomycetota bacterium | reverse complement strand
CTTGTCCCGAAAGCGAGCCAGGCGTACGATGTTCGTAGCGATGCCGTACGAAGAAACACCTTCAACGAGGAAGGCCAGGGCACTCTTCTCAACCGTGCTGTGGCTGGTACTGGCTCCCTTCTTCGTTGGCATGTGGTTCTGGTTCGGTTGGTGGGTTCTCATAGGTGTCGCCGGCGCCATCTGGTGGACCAGGGACTACATCCTCAGCGGAGGTATCGACGCGGATTACGTCGGTCGTGCAGGGGGCTGGCCGGGGAAGCCACGTTCGAACCGTTGACTAGACGTCCCGAGCACATATCGCAACGGTGCTTTGTCTCGTCGTAGAGGCTCGCTACACTGTCGAACACATGTTCGTACTAGGAATTGACCCCGGACTCACGCGTACCGGATACGGGATCATCGAATCTGCCGCAGGGAAGGATCGCGCGATCACTGCTGGCGTGATCCGCACTGATCCGCAGATGTCGACGGCGCAGCGACTTGTCGAGTTGCGCAAGGACATTGAATCTGTCCTGGACGACTACGACATTGGCGCTGCTGCAATCGAAGAGGTGTTCGTCAATCGCAACAGGAGCACAGCAATGGCTGTTGCGAGGGCTTCAGGCGTGATCATGGAAGCTCTTGCTCGTCGCGGCATCGAGGTTGCCGAGTACTCTCCGTCGCAGATGAAGATGACGATCACAGGATCAGGTTCGGCGGACAAACAGCAGGTCGAGGCCGTCGTCTCCATGCGTCTGGGCCTCTCAGGCGTCGGGGGACCGGCGGATGTTGCTGATGCCCTCGGAGTCGCAATGTGCCACGCACAACACCAACCGTTGAACAGGGCGGTGGCCCGATGATCGGTCGGCTGCGCGGATTGATCGTGGATCGCTCCGCTGATGGGATTCTCCTTGAGGTTGGAGGCGTGGGGTACGTCGTATCGGTGACGCCGAGGACCCTCAGCGATCTGCCTTCTCTCGGTGAGGAGGCGGTCGTCCACACGTACCTGCATGTTCGAGAAGACCAGCTCTCGTTGTACGGATTCACATCCGTCCAGGACAAGGATTTGTTCGGTCTGCTGCTTGGCGTATCAGGTGTGGGACCGAAGGTGGCCATGGCGATTCTTGCGACCATGACCTACGAACAACTCTCCATCGCCGTTGCAGCCGACGACGTTGCGGCGCTCACCGCGGTGCCAGGTATCGGGAAACGTAGCGCCCAGAAGCTGCTCCTCGAACTCAAACCGAAACTGGACATCCTCGATGATGCAACATCGAGCAGCGGACCAATTTCCGAGGTTCGGGAAGCTCTCGAGAGCCTTGGTTACGGTTCCGATGAGATCCGCTCCATCCTGATCGACCTGCCGCATGATCTCCCCGTCGAGGAACTGCTTCGTCGTTCGCTCCAGCTCCTCGGAAAGGCAGGTGCGTGATGCGCGAAGAGGGATTGCTCACCAGTACACCGTCGCCCGCTGAAATCGAAGAGGAAGCCGGATTGCGGCCTCGCAAGCTTGACGAGTTCGTCGGACAAGAAGCGCTCAAGGAGCGTTTATCGATCCTCATCGAGGCGGCCAGTGGCCGGGGTGAATCGGTCGATCACCTCCTCTTCTCCGGACCGCCAGGCCTCGGGAAGACAAGCCTCGCTGCCATCGTGGCGAACGAGATGGGGGCAGCATTCCGTTCGACCTCGGGACCGGCACTTGACAGACCCGGCGACCTCGCAGCCGTCATTACGAACCTCGAGCACGGTGACGTGCTCTTTATCGATGAGATCCACCGGTTACCTCGCCAGGTCGAAGAGGTGATGTACCCAGCAATGGAAGACGGCCAACTCGACATCGTCGTCGGCAAGGGCCCGGCGGCACGTTCGATCAAGATCGATCTTCCTGCATTCACGCTCGTTGGCGCAACGACGAGGGTCGGACGGGTGGCGCCACCGCTGCGGGATCGATTCGGATACGTGGCCAGGCTCGACTACTACGGGTCGACGGATCTCGCTGCGATCGTCTCAAGGTCAGCCAAGCTGCTCGAAACCCCTGCGTCGCCTGAGGGCTGCGAAGCAATCGCGAGGCGATCGCGGGGCACACCCCGCATCGCGAATCGGTTGCTCAGACGTGTGAGGGACTACGCATCCGTGCGCGCTGACGGCCAGGTTGACGACAGCACAGCCGATGCGGCGCTTGAAGTGTTCGAGGTTGACGCTGCGGGACTCGACAAGGTCGACAGGTCAATTCTCAGGTCGATTGTCGAGAAGTTCGGTGGTGGGCCCGTCGGTCTGTCAACCCTCGCAATCGCGGTTGGCGAGGATCCCGAGACGGTCGAGGACGCCTACGAGCCCTTCCTCATCCTCGAGGGACTCATCCAGAGAACTCCGAGGGGCCGCATTGCGACACAGCGGGCATATGCCCACCTCGGCTTGGAACCTCCGGTAGGAGATGGACAGGGACAGCTGCTGAAGCCGTAGCCTTCGCACGATGCAAATCGACGACTTCGAATACCACCTCCCATCCGAGGCAATTGCCCAGTCAGCGATCGAACCACGCCATGACTCCCGAGTCCTGATCGCTTCCGACCTGTCCGAGATTCGGTTTCGTGACATTGCTGCGTTGTTCGAACCGGGCGACCTCATCGTTGTGAATCGCACGAAGGTTCGAGCGGCCAGGTTGATGGGCCGCCGTCAACCGACAGGTGGCAAGGCTGAGGTCCTGCTTACGAAGCGTGTGGATACTGAGCGGTGGGAAGCACTGGTCAGACCAGC
>JBDLJV010000236.1:0-2754 GCA_039714175.1 Actinomycetota bacterium | reverse complement strand
CCCAACGAAGCGTGCGGGACGAGTGGCGAGAAGGCCGCGCTCAACGGCGGGTTGAACTTCTCCATACTCGACGGATGGTGGGACGAGTGCTTCGACGGGCAGAACGGCTGGAGTATCGAGACGTCTGACTCGGAGAATCCGGACATCCGCGATACCGACGAAGCTGCTGCGCTGCACAGGGTCCTTGCAAATGACATCGTTCCGCTCTTCTATGGAGGCGCCGAAGCGCCGAGCGATGCGTGGATCGACAAGATGCGTCACAACTGGAAGTCACTTGGCCCGTTCGTCACAGCGGCACGGATGGTGGATGAGTACGATCGCCGCCTGTACCGGCCCGAAAGCGTCTCTTGACCGCATTCATCTGGCCCGGTCGGCCGTACCCACACGGAGCGACGTTCGACGGGGAGGGGACCAACTTCGCCCTCTTCGCTGAGAACGCGGAGCGTGTTGAGATCTGCCTTTTCGATGACGGTGGGTTCGAGACGCGTCTTCGTCTTCCTGAGGTGACGACGTTCGTTCATCATGGCTACGTCCCCGGCGTCAAGCCGGGTCAGAGGTACGGCTTCCGGGTCCACGGACCCTGGAGACCATCGGAAGGCATGATGTGCAATCCGAACAAGCTCCTCATCGACCCGTATGCGAAGGCGATCGAGGGAAGTGTGGAGTGGTCCGATGTTGTCTTCCCCTTTGTGAGGGAGAACACCAGCGAGATGGATACACGCGATAGCGCGGGTTCGGTGCCCCGCTCGATCGTTGTCGATGACAGCTTCGATTGGGGAGACGATGTCTCGCCATCCAGACCGTTGTACGAATCCATCATCTATGAGGCCCACGTGAAGGGAATCTCACAACTCCATCCCGATGTTCCCGAGGAGATCAGGGGGACGTACGCAGGAATGGCATCCCAGCCAGTGATCGATCATCTTGTTTCTCTCGGGATCACAGCGGTCGAACTCCAGCCAATTCACCACTTCGTCACAGAGCACACCGTCGTTGATCGTGGCCTGACGAACTACTGGGGCTACAGCACCATCGGGTTCTTTGCCCCCCACGGCCCGTACTCCGCATCCGGCGATCGGGGTCAACAGGTTGTCGAATTCAAGGAACTCGTCAAGGCACTCCACGCAGCGGGCATCGAGGTCATTCTCGATGTTGTCTACAACCACACGGGTGAGAGCGGTCCAACGGGGCCAGCGCTGTCGTTTCGTGGGATCGACAACGCGTCGTACTACCGCCTGGATCCCAACGACAAGAGCTGCTACATCGACTACACCGGATGTGGCAACTCGATGAACGTGAGCAGCCCGCAGGTGCTCAAGCTGATCATGGACAGTCTCCGCTACTGGGTCGAGGAGATGCATGTCGATGGTTTCAGGTTCGACCTCGCGGCCGCCCTGGCACGTGATCTGCATGAGGTCGACAAGCTCGCCGCGTTCTTCGATCTCATCTATCAGGACCCGATTGTCAGTCGGGTGAAGCTCATTGCTGAGCCGTGGGACGTCGGGGATGGCGGCTATCAGGTCGGCAACTTCCCTCCGATGTGGAGTGAATGGAACGGCAAGTACCGAGATCGTGTCCGTGACTACTGGCGCGGCAAGGACGGGATGCTCGCCGATTTCGCATCACGATTCACGGGGAGTTCGGATCTTTACGGATTCGCAGGCCGTCTGCCGCATGCCTCGGTCAATTTCATCACATCTCATGACGGATTCACGCTGGCCGATCTCGTGGCATACAACGAGCGCCACAACCACGCGAACGGTGAAGGCAATCGGGATGGCGATGCAGACAACCGCTCCTGGAACTCGGGAGTCGAGGGATCCACCGATGACCCCGTCGTGCACCGGGTACGTCAGCGTCGCATCAGAGCAATGCTCACCACCCTCATGCTCTCCCAGGGCGTGCCGATGTTGCTTGGCGGCGACGAGATGGGACGCACCCAGCGTGGGAACAACAACGCGTACTGTCAGGACAACGAGGTTTCGTGGTATGACTGGGAGGGAATGGACCGTGACCTCCTCGCCTTCACACAGGAATTGATCCGCATCCGCAACAACCACCCGGTGTTCCGCCGCCGGCGGTGGTTCGAGGGCCGCAGCGTCACAGGTTCCAATCGTCACGACATTGCCTGGTACGACACCGACGGCACCCGGATGACCGACGAGGACTGGCAGAGGGGGTACGCCAAGTCGTTCGCGGTGTATCTGAACGGCAAGGGAATCCTCACGACCGACGACCAGGGGGAGCGGGTCATCGATGACAGTTTCCTGATCCTGTTCAACGCACATTCGGGCCCGGTTCACTTCACGATGCCGGAGGATCTTGCCGATGTGGAGATGGAGCTTGTGCTCTGTTCGGTGGAGGGTCTTGACCACGAGGCTTCAGTTGATTCCCCGCACGTCGGAGATGTGGAAGGTTGGTCCGTCATGGTGTTGCGGAAGCCGAACGGAGTCACTTCTTGAGGGTCCTGTTCGCAAGCGCCGAGTTTGCTCCGCTGGTTCGGGTCGGTGGGCTTGCCGAAGCCGCAGCAGGCCTCGTGCACGCGCTCCGGGACGAAGGTCTCGACGTCGAGGTGGTCCTGCCTGACTACTTCAGGACCGATCTCGAGGGCGAATCCGTCGTTGAACTCGATGTCCCTCCATGGGCCGGACCAGCCACGGCGCGCAGCGGAACCATCGAGGGAATCGGCCAGATCACGCTCATCGATGTGCCGAACATCGTTCGTCCGAACCCGTATGTGGATGTCGACGGAGA
>JBDLJV010000235.1:0-2771 GCA_039714175.1 Actinomycetota bacterium | reverse complement strand
CAACATCGTTCGGTTCTCCGACCGGATCGCGTACCTCGCCCACGACGCCGAGGATGCGCTGCGGGCAGGCGTTGTCACTCCATCCGAGTTCCCCGACGAAGTCGTCCGTGCCTTCGGTGAACCGGGGAGAGAGTGGATCGCGTCGATGGTTCAGTCGGTGATCGATGAATCGTACCGGCAGAACGAGATCGCCATGGAGCCGTCCATGCTCGAAGCAATGCACACGCTTCGCGACTTCATGTTCGCGAACGTGTACCTGCGATCAGCAGCCGAGTCACAGCGGAATCGAGCTGTTCAGATCGTGCGCGACCTCGTCACGTACTACCTGGAGCACCCGGACGACGTTCCGGAGACCTATCGCCATGAGGAATCAGATGACCTCACGCAGGTGATCGACTACGTCGCAGGCATGACCGACCGCTACGCCATCCGCACCCATGACGAACTGTTCCGACCAAGGCTCTTCGAATAGGGCCACAGAGACGTCATCGGACGCTGGCGTCTCAGTATCGCAACTCTCGTAGTATCAGATCAGACCCATTCGCGAGCGGGGGTGCGGTGATGCGACAGTGGTGGATTGCTCTCGGTGTGTCGATACTCCTTGCTTCATCAGCATGCGCTACGACCGAATCGCCCCCACTTCGTACCGCGACATCCTCGACAACGGTGCCAAGCGTGGCACCGTGTCCGCCGATCTCCACACCGTTGTCAGAGACCGATGGTGTCTTCGACATGTGGCACGACGGCGTGATTGCGATTGCGACGGACGGCAGCTACATCGTGCGGTATGACCCGGATCCAGCAGACAAGGCCATCCTCATCACAACCTACGACGCGCGCCGACTTCGCGAGGAGACGATCGCAATCGATCTCGAAGGCAGCGTCAAGACGCTCATCATGGACGGGACGATCGCAACCGGTCCGGATCAACCTGCCCAATTCCTCATGAACCGGCTGTATGCGGATCAGTCGTTGTTTTCATGGGGAGCCGACGTCAACGGTGCCATCTCCGGGACGAAGGACGAGCGAGAGACGCTGGCAACCACCGATCCATGGTCGGGAGCGGAGATCACGGTCGACACCGATTCGCTGATCCCGGTGCTCCGGGTGGAGATTGACAATGGCGATCGGCACGTGATCGATGAAGCCAGCATCGAGATCATTCCGTTCTCGCGGGCCGACCTGGCTGTCACCCTCGGACACGAGGAGGACGGGTACTACTGGACACAAGATTTCGGCTTCGAAGCGGCCGCGTTCGACGAGTTGGCGGAGCTGAGCGGATACACACCTCTGGTGCCCACCTGGTTGCCCGGGGGGTTCACCTTGTCCCAGATCGCGTTCGCTTCAGATCCTGGCTCGTACCTCTTCGGATCACGCGATGCTGTCGCCCTTGTCTACCGGAATCGTTCCTCACACATCACGGTGACGGTGCGGCCGACGAATCCTGAGCAGGACTGGCAAGACCCGTGGGACAAGCGCTGGGATAACCCGCCACCGGTCGACGGGACACTCACACATACGTCCCCAACCGGCGTCTTCACGATCGTGCCGGCGTTCGAAGTGGAGACCACCTACGACTGGGAGACGCACGCTCTGGGAGAATCCGGTGACCTATTCGTCACGATCAATGGTGCAGTATCACCCGACGATGTGGTCAGGATGATCGACAGCCTTGCACCTGCACCCACAGAGTGTGGGTACTGATGCGGATCACGCGAACCGCTCCCCGACGACTCTCGGGGCTGCCGTCGCGCCTCAGGTAGCATTGCACTCCGTGTTCGGAATTCTCTTCGTCGGTGCTCTCTTTGTTGCAGTCGGTCTGCTCATCCTCTGGCTGCGCAGGAGAAGACGCTCTGTCGACGACTACTTCGAGCGTGACCACGGAGATCCGCCGGCAGGCATGTCGCCACCGTGGTAGGACCTCAGTGATACACGTATAGTCCTCGCTCCGGGACGTCGTCCGCTGAGCGTGGACCACTGCACCATCATGCCACCTGCATCGCCGAGGACGATCCGGCGGAACCAGCGATTGATATCGCATCCGTGCGCGGCTAGCTTCTTTCCGACTTCTTGGGAAGGAGATCCTTGATGCGAAGCACCCGGCTCTTCGCCGTCCTGGTATCGCTCGCGTTGGTCGTCGTCGGTTGCGCGGGTGCGTCTGAACCTGCGGAGCCTGTCGCCCTGGCTATGGAGATGGCCCACTACGCCTACACACCGGACGACATCGCGGTTCCGACGGGCGCGGAGATCACGATCACGGCCACCAACGGGGACAACTCCGGCAGACATGACCTTGTCATTGTTCGCGACACATTCACCAAGATCGAGGACGCAAAGAGAGCCATGCGGAGTGATCCGGAGATCGTTGTCGCAGAGTTGGATGCTGTGAAGGCCGGTAAGTCCGACTCCTTGGTGGTCACATTCGACGAACCCGGCGTCTATCAGATCCTGTGCACCATCCCGGGCCACTTCGACAACGGGATGCGGGGAACAGTCACCGTTGAGGGGTAGCCAGGCTATTGACTGCAGTTCCCCCTGGATCCTCGGTCCACGATCTCGGCTGGTCGGGTCCGTGGTTGCCTCAGGCACCACGGGCATTTGCCATGGTTTGGCGATGCATGTCTTCTATGCATGAACGCACCCTCTTCAGGTCCCCTTGATGGGGGGACGGCAGAGCGAAGCGATGCAGGGGGGTGATGCTGAAGCCTGAAGCCTGACTGCTGACGACCTTCTACATCCCCCCTCCTGGCTCGCAGGGGGAGGACCTATGT
>JBDLJV010000234.1:0-2803 GCA_039714175.1 Actinomycetota bacterium | reverse complement strand
TTGCATCGTAGAATCGAGGCCATGGATCTCTCCAACATCATCAAGGCCTACGACGTACGCGGCATCGTGCCGGACGAATTCGACGAAGATATGGCAACCCGCATAGGTGCGGCGTTCGCTGCTTTCGTCGATTCGGACGAAGTGATCGTCGGACACGATTGTCGCGAATCTTCACCGGCGCTGCGTGAAGCACTCATCGATGGCATCACCAGCCAAGGTGTCAGTGTGCGGCTCATCGGCGAGATCCCGACGGACATGCTCTACTACGCGTCGGGAGCACTCTCGCTGCCCGGGGTTGTCATCACCGCGTCGCACAATCCGGCCCAGTACAACGGCATGAAGTTCTGCCAGCCGGCTGCCGCGCCGATCGGCGCCGAGACAGGACTCCAGGACATCAGGAGAATGGCCGAGGAGGGGCTGGCTCCGGTCGGTACGCCGGGGCGGGTTACTCGAGACAGTGTCGTTGACGGGTACATCGACCATGTAACGGCAGTCACAGGCGCCTCAGGGATCTCAGGTCTCACGGTCGCTGCTGACGGAGGAAACGGGATGGCAGGTGTTGTACTGCCGCAGGTCTTCGACCGAATCGATGCCAACCTGATCGGTCTGTACCTCGAACCTGACGGGACCTTCCCGAATCATCCCGCCGATCCGTTGCGTCCTGAGAACCTCGTCGATCTGGTTGACCTGGTCAAGGAGCGGAAACCCGATCTCGGTGTTGCATTCGATGGTGATGCCGACCGAGCCTTCTTCATCGATGATCAGAGCATGCCTCTGCCCGGATCGACGACAACCGCGATCATTGCCGACTGGTTCCTTGCGGATCAACCCGGCAGCGCGGTCGTGCACAATCTCATCTGTTCGAAGGCTGTTGCAGAAACGGTCGAAGCAGCAGGAGGGCTTCCGGTTCGGACCAAGGTCGGTCACTCGTACATCAAACAGGTGATGGCCGAGACCGGTGCCATCTTCGGTGGTGAGCACTCCGGTCACTACTACTTCAGGGACAATTTCCGGGCGGACTCAGGGATCATGGCGATGCTTGTCCTGTTGCGCGTGCTCACCGATGCCGGCGTTCCCCTGTCCGAACTGCGCAAGCAGTATGAACCGTATTCGCAGTCAGGAGAGATCAACTTCGATGTCCCCGACAAGGCCGCAGCGGATGCTGCTGTCGAGCAGGCATTTGAGGACCACGCGACTGATCGCCTCGATGGGTTGACGGTCGACCTCGGAGATCGCTGGTTCAACCTGAGACCATCAAACACCGAACCTGTGCTACGTCTCAACGTTGAGGGACCGGATCCCGAGGCGGTCGACGATTTGGTCGAGCAGATCGCAGCGATCATCAAGGAGGCATCGTGACCGACGACACACTCATCTCACCCGACCTGCTTGCAATCATGCAGTGTCCGTTGTGCACTGGTGATCTCGCAGAGCAGAAGGAACCCGCAGCGCTCGTCTGCCAGAAGTGTGGCCACGCTTACCCGGTGGTCGATGGCATCCCGAACATGGTGATTGACGAGGGCGAAGGCCAGTAGCGGAAGCATGGTGAAGAGAACGGAGCTCGGATGGATTATCAGCGCTCATTGACAATTCGGTCTGCTGGTCTACGTGACCGGTCCGGTCTCCACGATCTCGTGATTCGGGACGGTGCCATTGTTGGGATCACCCCAGCGGGAGAATCCGAACCTGACGGTCGCGAGCTGGATGCGGAGGGCAATCTCGTCACCGAGTCGTTCGTCAATACGCACCTCCATCTCGACAAGGTCTTCACGCTCCGCCGGCTCGGCGACGCCGCATTGGCCGATTACCAGAGCGGCGATATGGGCAAGGCGATGTCGGCGATAGAGAGGGCAGCAGCCGTCAAGGAGAGCCAGGATTCCGAGACCATGCTCGAGGCAGGGCGACGTGCGCTGTCGATGGCCGCCTACTACGGCAATACCCACATTCGGGCACTCGCGGACGTCGATTCCAAGTCGGGGACTCGAGGAGTCGAAGTTCTCATTGCGCTGCGCGAGGAGTTTGCAGGGCTTGTCGACATCCAAGTGGTCGCGTTCGCCCAGGATGGAATCATCCGAGAGCCGGGCACGGATCATCTGCTCAGGCAGTGCATGGAGATGGGAGCCGATGTGGTCGGTGGGATCCCGTGGATCGAATACACCGAAGCGGACATGGCTGAGCATGTGCGCACCGTCTTCGACATTGCTGTTGAGTTCGATGCGCCCGTCTCCATGCTGCTCGACGATGCAGGCGATCCGGGTCTTCGGACGCTTGAGATGATGGCCACCGAGGCGCTGCGTCGAGGCTGGGAGGGTCGGGCGTTGGCGCATCATGCGCGGGCCATGCAGCTCTATCCGGATCCGTATTTCGAGCGCCTTGCTGCTCTGCTCGCCAAGGCTCAGATTGCTGTCGTATCCGATCCGCACACCGGGCCACTGCACGCAAGGGTGCGGGAGCTCACGGCATCCGGTATCAACGTCAGCCTCGGACAGGACGACATCTCCGATGCCTATTACGCGTTTGGACGCAACAACATGCTTGAGGTGGCCTTCCTCGGGGCCCATCTGCTCTGGATGATGGCTGAAGCCGACATGGAATTCCTCTATGACGCCATCACCGTGAATCCCGCAGTGGCAATCGGCCTCAACGGGCACCACCTGGCTGTGGGGAACACGGCGAACCTCGTGGTTCTTGAAGGCAAGACCGTCGCGGAAGCATTGCGGTTCCACGCTGCTCCGCGAGCCGTTGTCAGCCACGGCCGCTTGGTGGACAGGGAATCCATGCGAACAGCAGCAGGAGTCCCTGC
>JBDLJV010000233.1:0-2804 GCA_039714175.1 Actinomycetota bacterium | reverse complement strand
GCCCGAAGTCCTCGGCGGAATCGGTGAGATAGCGAACGAACTCCGCATCAGGGAAGGGGAACACCATCGTCATCGGCTCACCAAAGTTGTCCTGCTCTCGGATCTGATCCCGGTAGCGTTCGTGCTCGGGATTCAGGAACTCCGGTTCGCCCCACACCTCGGTTCGCTCGACGTTGCCTGCACCGTCGTAGCGCTCGGTCATGGATCTCGTGTAGAAGTAGAAGACGTACTCACCATCGGGCATCTGCCCGCCGGCCTGACCCTCCTCATGGAGCATCCAGACGAGCTGGGTTTCACCGAACGCCTCCGGCGGAAGTGGCTCGATTGCGTGTGCGATGTTGTCGAGGGCTGTCACCGGTTCACTCCGAGTGATCCACGTCACGGTCGCGAAAATCACCGCGAGACCAAGCACAGCAGCGATCGCCATCGTGCCGCGGATCAGTCGCAGACGTCTGCGGCGCGGAGGGCTGTCGCCTGAGAAATCCGGCCGACGGATATGCACATCGGTCATGTCGGGTTCGATCAGGAGCGTTCGGATCTCTGCTCCGAATACTTCCATGTCCATGGCGTCATCCAGGACGGCAAGTGCTGTGTCGTGTTCCTCGATTGTTATGTCGGGAACGGTGGTGAGTTCCTGCAGTTGCCTCAGGATCGTGAGATCGCCCAGTGGCTTCCTCATGTCTCTCCCCCTTCGAGCGCGGTCCGTAGCGACCGGCGCAGCTTCTTCCTCAGCCGTGAGAGGCGGGAACGAACGGTGCCCGTCGGGATGGTGAGGGCATCACCGATCTCCTCGTAGGTGAGGTCACCGAACGCGTAGAGGAACAGCACGTCGCGCTCTTCCTGTCGCAGTGCGCTGATCGCTCCGAGGAGGCCGGACTCCTGCACGAGGCGTTCGGCATCGGCCCTCCACGCAACATCATCGGCGAAGTCTGAGGTCGGTGTGTCGTCAGCGACCGTCAGCCTCTTGCTGGTCGCTTCCCTTCGGAAGTGGTTGCGCAGCAGATTTGTCGCAATCCCGAACAGCCAAGGCTTGGCCGACGGGTACGACAGGTCGTACCTCTTCCTCGATTGGAACGCCTCGACGAACGTGTCCGCGGCGGCCTCTGAACCGATCTCGAACCCGGCGCGCCTGATCAGGTACCCGCGTATCTGCGGGTAGTACCGCTCGAAGATGACACGGAACCGTGCCGAGTCCTCCCATGAGGCTTCAATCACCTCAGCGTCGGTCCACTTAGGGTCATCGACAGGATGCATATGTGAGAAGGCTACGGAGTCGCTCAAGTTTCTCTCCAACGCGGATCGTCTGTCTCTCTACCTGTTATTACCTTCCGAGGCGTTTCCTGTTCCCGAGAATCATGGAACCGAAATCGTGACTTGCGACAAGTAGCTAACAACGAACCAGCACTGGCATCGCGAGATGTGGATCATAAGAAGCTTGAAGGTCGGTCTGCGTGGCCAAGCGGCGATCCAGCAACCGCCCAGTGCGGATCGTGCACCAGCCTGAGGGGCGCCGATCCCGGTGTTCACGCCATCCGGCCCGGCGTGCACACCGGGAACGGCGAAGCTGGTGACTACACGCCTGTCCGCAGGGCGTCGATGGGTTCGAGGGAAGCTGCGCGCCAGGAGGGGTAGAGGCCTGCGATGAGTCCGGTTGCTGCTCCGACAAGGGGCGCTGCGAAGGGGACCCAGGCATCAAGAACGGGTGTCCATTGGTTGTTGGCTGACACGGCAACGGTGACGAGGACCCCGATGGAAGCGCCGATGATGCCTCCGACGAGTCCCATGGCTGCCGATTCTGCGAGGAACTGGGCTGCGATGTGCCTGCGAGTGGCTCCTACGGCTCGTCTGAGGCCGATCTCGCCGACTCGTTCGAGGACAGAGACAAGCGTGACGTTCGCGATGCCGATGGCTCCGACGAGGAGGGCCACGCCGCCGAGCACGAGGAAGAGTGTGTTGACATCGGATTCGACCTGTTCCTTGACGGCTCTTGGCTCCGGGGGTACGGAGACCCTGAGGAGTGACGGGTCGCTTGGGGAGAGAGCGATGGCTGCTTGTTGCCCGATGAGCTGGGCTGCGCCGAGTTCGGTGCGGATGTGGACTTCTGCGGGGGCTGCGAGTGTGAAGAGGCTGCGAGCTGTGCCATTGGGGATGATGATGGCGTCGAGGAGGGAGGGTTCGCGTTCGACGTCGTCGAGGATGCCGATGACGACCAGCGTCGTGTCTCCGATGAAGATCGCAGGTTGTTGATCGACGCGTTGGATGTTGAGCCTTCGAGCGGCACCCGGACCGAGGAGGGCAACGGGTTCGCGACGTTCGTCGTGTCCTGTGTCGAAGAACCGTCCGGTCGTGAGTGTGGCGCCGATGGCGTCGAAGAGGCCTGGGGATGTGGCGTAGATGTCGATGGAGAACTCGGACTGGCCCAGAGGATCGTTGATCGGCACGGACCTCGCCAACTCGTTGTTGGTGCTCACGCGACTCTGCGTGCCTGCGGCGGCGACGCCGTTGAGGCGTGTCATGCGATCCTCCGCATCCCAGGGGATGTAGGACACGGAGTCGTTGCTGAATCGGAAGAACCCGCCCTGGCTGCGGTTCTCAACACTCACCGATGTGGCGGCGAGGGCGTCAAAATGCGTGACGATCTGATTGCCTGCCGTCTTGGCCAACCCGAGCGTTGCGACGAGCGCTGCAATGCCCAACACGGTGCCCAACACGGTGAGGATGGTGCGTCCGGGCCGTGCAAGCATCCCCGCACCGGCTTCCGCTGCCAGGTCCCGTGGCGAGAACCGTGAGCGCACGATGCCGTT
>JBDLJV010000232.1:0-2851 GCA_039714175.1 Actinomycetota bacterium | reverse complement strand
CATGGCCACCGCCCACTTCCTGACGATGTGCTCAGCGACGACGATGCTGAGCAGCTAGCGGCCCGCTTCAGGCTCCTCGGAGACTCGGGCCGGTTACGGATGATCTATGCACTGCTGGAGGCCGGGGAGCTCTGTGCGAATGACCTAGCGGGGCTTATCGACTCAAGTGAGTCGGCTACGAGTCATCAGCTGCGCCAGCTACGCCTCGCCGGGTTGGTGAGGACTCGCAAGCAGGGGCGGGAAGTGTTCTACCGGGTGGCTGACACGCACGTTCGTCTGCTGCTCGATGTCGCGGTCGAGCACTATCTACACGATCACGAGCACCGCTCATGACGCACGGACACTCGCACGGTGCCGGTCAGCGGCATGTCCGACCGTTAGCGATCGCCTTCGCTCTCGTGGTCATCTTCATGGTCGTCGAGATCGTCGCCGGTGTGCTCACGGGATCGCTCGCATTGATGTCAGACGCCGGGCACATGGCGACCGATGCGCTCGGGATGGGGATGGCGTTGGCTGCGATCGTTGTAGCCAAGAAAGCGTCATCCAGTCACGATCGAACCTATGGCCTGTATCGAGTGGAGATCCTCGCTGCCCTCGCTAACGCAGTGCTTTTACTCGCCGTGGCCGGCTACGTCATCTACGAAGCGATCCAGCGAATCGGAGACCCACCGGAGGTCCTCAGCGGCCCCATGCTCGCTGTGGCGGCCATCGGTCTTCTTGTCAACATTGTCGGGTGGCGATTGCTCAGGGAAGGCGCAGAGGAGTCGATCAACGTCAAGGGTGCGTACTACGAGGTAGTTGCGGACCTTGCCGGGTCTCTCGGTGTGATTGCCGCTGCGCTCATCATGATCACCGTCGGTTGGCCATACGCCGACCCCCTCTTCGCGGGACTCATCGGACTGTTCATCATTCCCCGTGCCTTTGTCCTTGGACGACAGGCTGTCCACATCCTTATCCAAGCCGCACCGAAGCATCTCGACCTCACAGCAATCACCGATGACCTCGGTTCCATAGATGAAGTGGTCGACGTTCATGACCTCCACATCTGGACGCTCACGTCAGACATGGACGTAGCGACCGTCCACCTCATGACCACCACCGAAGCCGACGTGCATCCCGTTCTCGACTCGGCAAGAAGCATCCTCAGGGACCGATACGGCATCGCCCATGCCACGCTGCAGGTCGAACCCGACACACACCACGGCTGCGCCGAAGTCGGCTGGTAGCACTCGCACAGAACGGCACCTATTGATGCTCGATACTGTCGGAAAGGGGTATCTACTTGGCGACGACTGGGGTGACTCTGATCCCTCCCATGGAGTCAATGACCTGATTCAAGTGCTCATCCTCGATAGCGGAGAACACCACCAACCGCTCTAGTTCCATCACCTCGCCAATCACCGGCCGAAGACGGCCTGTATCTACTGCACGCTCGTACTCCACAAGAGCCTCCTCCGAGGCGAAGGTCTCGTTCAACACGAAAACGCCCGAGGCTTCGTCAGCGAACGCCTCCCAAACGACAGCCCCGCTGACCGCAGCGGCAATATCGCACACTCGACCGAGAACGTCGACCGCTGCTTCGTAGTCCTTGACTCTGCCCGTAGCCAAGAGTCGCACCTCAGCCATCACGATCCTCCCCGATCCGTAGCGCCGACGCTACCCGCCTTAAGGCGACCTTGTGCGACCGCCCGTATCTGACATTCGCACGCCTTGAGTCAATGGAGTCGTCCTGTATCCGAAGGTCGCGGGTGATGAGTTCTAGGCGCTACTCGTCGCGTGAGAACTCGAAGGTCCTGCCCGGCTCAAGAGTCCAGGCCATCGTGTCATCGTTGAGGAAGGTCACTGCCACTCCAGCGCCATTGGTCCACAACGCATCGGTGAAGAGCGTTTCGACGGTCATCCAGCTGTCACCACCAGTCGATGGCTCACACAGTGCATCGGTCTTGATGATGTCGTTGAGAATGAGCCTGCCGTCGGTGTAGGTGTACTGAGGTTCGCCCCAGGACCAGAAGCCGTTGCATCCCGCGTTGCCCTCGATCTCAGGTCCGATCGCGATCCACGCATCTGTCCCGGCGTTGTCACCGACGACAACGTCTTCGGTGGGACCGTCGGCGGTGAACGCGACGAGGCTCCATCGTCCCTCGATCGGACAGTCGATGGTCGGGGCCAATGTCGAAACGGGGGGTTCGACGAGTGTGGTTGTCGTCGTGGTCGATGTCGTGTCGACGACCCGGGTCGTGGATGTCGCGGCCGTTGTCGAGACCTGCGACGACGTGGTGCACGAAGCGAGGACAACCGCTACCACAGTTATTGAGAGTCTGGCCATTTTCAGAAGCAACAAGCGAGAGTGCATACCGAAGGCGCACACGCGCCCGCCAGCCGGCCGTTCACGGTGTCGCCCTTGGGAGGTCGGCCCAACACTGGCATGGCGGGTTGGGGCCCGCGACCACACCGCGTCCACATCACAGCGAAAGACTTTGAGATCTGGAGCGAAACGATGAGTCGCCAAAAGAGTCTCTGGCCGGGTACTTTGTCCCATTCGCCCTGGTTGTGTGGGCGCGCGAGAACGCCATCGGAGACCCTTACAAGGCAGAGGTCGGCGGTTCGAGCCCGTCAACGCCCACGGACAGGGATCCGTACTTCGGTCGAGTCCTATTCGGTCTCGACCTCGTGTCGTGTGTCTCCGCTTTCTTCTGCCAAACGGCCTTGTTCCGATGGGATCCCCAGGTGTGTTCCTTGTGCGTTTTCGGCCGGAGTAGAAGGTTCGAGCCCGTCAACGCCCACGCCCAGCCCGATCGGGCATGCAACCCCGGTGGGCTCCATTCCGCAGTAGCCCTCGGCCGCAATCGGG
>JBDLJV010000231.1:0-2858 GCA_039714175.1 Actinomycetota bacterium | reverse complement strand
TCTTCCGTCTGAACTATCCGGCGGGCAGCAGCAGCGCGTAGCCGCGGCTCGAGCGCTCGTGTCCCAGCCAGAGATCATCTTCGGCGACGAGCCGAGTGGCAACCTGGATTCGAAATCCGGAGCGGAGCTTCTGTCTTTCATGCGGAGTGCTGTCAAAGAGCTCGGTCAGACGATTGTGATGGTCACCCACGACCCCACGACGGCCGCGTACGCAGACCGGATCGTCTTTCTCGAGGATGGGGCGATCGTTGACGAGATGAGCGACCCGACTGCTGATGCAGTGCTCGACAAGCTCAAGAGCCTCGGGGGCTGACGATGTTGCGCACAGCAATCAAGACAGTACTTGCCCACAAGGTGCGCCTGATGCTCACCGCTGTGGCGATCGTCCTCGGAGTGGGTCTCGTCGCAGGTACGTTCATGTTCACCGACACGATCAACGGACAGTTCGACACCCTGCTCGATGACATCTACGCGGGGACTGACGTAAGCGTGCGGTCCGAAGCCGGAGAGTTCAGTGCGGCGACCGAGCCCTTCCCCGAGTCGGTATACGACGATGTCCTCGCTGTTGAAGGCGTCAAGTATGCAGAGCCGGGCGTCGGTTCGGTGTCTTTGCAGGTCCTCGACGGCAATGGAGACCTGATCAAAACCACGGGCGCTCCAACGCTCGGCTTCTCGTGGGGCGAATTCCCGTCGTTGAACCCGATGCGGGTCAAGGACGGCAACGGGCGTGCACCCGAAGGTCCAGGAGAGATGGTCATTGATGCGAACACGGCGACGAATGCCGAGCTCTCGGTTGGTGAAACAATCACTGTCGTCAGTCTCGAGGGTCCCGAGGAGTATGAGCTCGTCGGCATCGTCTCGTTTGGTGACTCTGACAGCCTATTGGGCGCGATCCTCGTTGCCTTCGAGTTGGAGGAGGCCCAGCGCCTATTCGGATACGAGGACGAACTCACGGGAATCCTTGTCCAAGCTGATGACGGCGTTGATGCAGAGGCTCTCGTCGTGGGCATCGGCAACGTGCTTCCGGAGGGCGTGGAAGCCGTTACGGGCGAGACTGAGCAGGGCGAGCAATCATCCGAGATCTCCGAAGCTCTCGGATTTGTCAGCATCGGCCTGCTGGCGTTCGCCGGCGTGTCGGTCTTTGTTGGTGCGTTCATCATCCAGAACACGTTCAGGATCATCATCGCCCAGCGCACGAGAGAGCTCGCGCTTCTCCGCGCCATCGGAGCCACCGGACGTCAGGTTCGCTGGATGGTGATCGTCGAAGCGCTGATCGTCGGGCTTGTTGGATCCATCCTCGGCATCGCATTCGGTGCTGTCATGTCGGGGGCCATCACGGCTCTGATGAACGCCGCCGGAACGGGCATCCCCACAGGATCGATGGTGCTGTTGCCGAGGACGATCATCGTCGGCCTCACCGTGGGGCTGGTCCTGACTCTGCTGTCGGCACTGCTCCCTGCCCGCAAAGCTTCGCGTATTCCGCCGGTTGCTGCGATGCGGGAGGACGCAGCGCGTGCTCCCAGGCGCAGTCTCCAGATTCGGGGCATCGCCGGAGCGATCATCACCGGGCTTGGCGTTGCATTGCTCCTGATCGGCCTGTTCGCCAGTGTGGGCTCAGCGTTGGCCTTCGTTGGTGCGGGCGCAGCGATCGCCTTCATCGGTGTCTCAACACTGGCACCGCTTGCTGCCCGGCCCCTTGCCGACGTCATCGGATGGCCGCTGCCGCGACTGTTTGGTGTCTCTGGCAAGCTCGCCAAGGAGAACACGAAGCGGAAGCCGCGTAGAACGGCATCGACGGCATCGGCACTCATGGTCGGTGTGGCTCTCGTTGTGTTCTTCACGGTCTTCGCATCGTCCACGAAGGCGTCGATCGAGGAGTCGATCTTCGATCTCTTCCCCGCGGATCTCACGTTCCAAGCATCGAACCAGACCGATCCAAACGTGCCCGCCGTGATGAGTCCGGCGTTCTCCGAGGAGCTACGTGGACTCGACGAATTCGAGACCGTTTCGGCCATGCAGTTCGGACTTGCCGTTGTTGATGGGGATGAGGAGCTTGTGGGGGCGGTTGATCCTGCAACCATCGAAGAGGTCGTCGCTGTCACGATGATTGAGGGCTCTGTCTCCGATTTGGAGACCCGGAACACGATCGTTTTGTCTGAGGCGTTCATCGAGACCCTCGGTCGATCCATCGGCGACACGATCGCGGTCGAGTATGCGAGCATGGGAGAGGTGGACACGGTCATCGTGGGTACGTTCGAGGAGGCGACCCTCGGCAACGTGATCCAAGGTACCGACACGTACATGGAGAACTTCCGGTACGTCGGAGATTCCATCGTCTTCGCCAACACCGCAGACGGTGTGACGATCGATGAGGCGATGGAAGTGACCGGTCCAACCGTGCAGAGCTACGGGAACGTGAAGGCGCAGACGAAGTCTGACATCGTCACCGAGGCTGAAGCACAGATCGACGGAGCCCTCGTGTTCTTCACGGCCATGTTGCTGTTCGCTGTCCTCATCGCTGTGCTCGGTATCACGAACACGCTCACGCTGTCGGTCTACGAGCGCACAAAGGAGATCGGGCTCCTCCGTGCGGTCGGCATGGGACGTAGGCAGGTTCGACGCATGATTCGTTGGGAAGCGGTCATCGTTGCCACGTTCGGTGCTCTCATGGGAGCTGCGGTCGGAATCGTCCTTGGTTGGGCGACCGTCCAGGCACTGGCGGATCAGGGACTCGGGTCGTTCCGAATCCCGTTTGATCAGGTCCTGCTGGCACTCGTGCTTGCCGCGGTTGCTGGCGTCCTTGCCGCCATCTGGCCCGCCCGCAAGGCGGCACGGATGAATGTGCTGGAAGCCATCAC
>JBDLJV010000230.1:0-2912 GCA_039714175.1 Actinomycetota bacterium | reverse complement strand
CTCAGCCGACGGTGTGAAGCTCGGGCAGCTCACCGAACGGAACTCCAGGCCCGTGAGCCTCGACGACATGCCGGATCTCGTCGTTGCAGCCCTGCTGTCGGCAGAGGACAAGTCCTTCTACGAACACGAAGGCATCAACTTCCAGGCAATCGCCCGAGCAGCGATCGGCAAGGTCTCCAGCAACGCCCCCGGTGGTGGTTCAACGATCACCCAGCAAGTCGTGAAGCAGAACTTTCTCTCCGACGAATACACCATTGAGCGGAAGATCTGCGAAGCGGTCGTTGCTGCCGAGGTCGAGCGTCGCTACACGAAGGATCAGATCCTTGAGTTCTGGGCTAACTCGGTGTTCTTCGGTTCCAACGCCTACGGCATTCGTGCAGCATCCCTCGAGTACTTCGGCAAGGAGCTTGAGGAGCTCTCGATCTCAGAAGCTGCTCTCCTCCCGATTCCCATCCGTAACCCCACGTACTACCACCCTCGCAGGAACCCGGTGAACGCCATCACGGCGCGGAACCGAACCATCGATCGCATGGTCGCGAACGGCTACATACTTCCGATCGAGGGCACGACTGCCAAGGCAGAGCCGCTCGGCGTGATCGGTCAACAGGCGTTCGAAGAGGTGTCGCCTCAGGTGATGATCGCTGTTCGCCAGGAGCTTCTTCGGAACAACAAGTATGGCCTCGGCGAGACATACGCAGAACGCAAGCGCGCCGTGTTCGGGTGCCCGGCGGCGGTGACCGATTGCGACGGCGGCGGTGGACTCAAGATCGATATCACACTCGATGTGGACCTGCAGGAGGAAGCCAATCGGATCCTCCGGGCATGGTTCAGGCCGGAATTCGACGGACCGACCGGAGCGATCGCCACCGTGGACAATGCCACCGGTGCAATCCGTGTGCTTGCAACCGGCTTGGACTACGGGACCGACATCGAAGCTGGCCAGCGTCCCTATGACCTTGCCAGCCAGGGGGCACGCCAACCCGGGTCGGCCTTCAAGCCGTTCACGCTCGCTGCGGCATTGGAGTCCGGCGACCGTGCAGGCAACCCCGTGACGCTCGGCTCGTACTGGGACGATTCGAGTCCCGCAGTGATCGAGTGCGACAGCCCGTGCACCGCCGACGGCAATTTCTGGACCGTGCACAACGCAGGAGGCGCGGCGCCGAAGGGACTGAGAACGCTCGAGTCGGCAACCTACAACTCGACCAACACGGTGTATGCCCGGCTCGTGGATGCGATTGGACCCGAGAAGGTTGTGGACATGGCTCACCGACTCGGGATCGAGTCACCGCTCCAGCCGTATCCGTCGATCACGCTTGGAGCACTTGGTGTCTCCCCACTGGAGATGTCCGCGGCATATTCGACGCTCGCGAACTACGGATCGCGCGTCGAGCCGTACCTGATCGAGAGAATCACCGCATCCGATGGCACGGTCATCTATGAGCACACCATCGAACCCCGCCAGGTTCTCTCGGAGCAGATCGCTGCCGCTGTCGTAGGGACGATGGAGAAGGTCGTTTCGAGCGGAACCGCCAAGCGGGCGAACATCGAGGGTCGACCACAGGCCGGCAAGACGGGAACTGCGACGAACTACAGGGATGTCTGGTTCGTCGGTTATGTCCCGCAGCTCACGACCAGCGTGTGGGTGGGATACGCCGACGCCCAGGATCCGCTCGAGGAGTTCACCGTCTGGAACGACCCGGCAGGCAAGGAGCAGTTCTACCGCCGTGCATTTGGAGGGACCCTCGCTGCACCGATCTGGAAACAGTTCATGCTCTACGCAACCGAGGATCTGGATCCGATCGACTTTCCTGAGGACCCAGCCGGAACCAACGTCTACCGCCAGACACCATTCGCTGTCGTCCCCGAGACGCTCGAAACGCTCGATGAGACCGTGGATGGACTCTTCGCCATCGGTCTCAGGGCCGCAGTCGTTGAGGTCAATTCGACCATGCCGGCAGGGACCGTCCTCGGAACGGTTCCGTTGGCCGGCACGCCGATGCGGCAGGGCTCGACGGTAACCGTCGAAGTCTCGAACGGAATTGCTCCCGTGATCACCATGGTCGACCTTCGCGGGCTTCCACGGAACCAGATCAGCGATCGACTACGTGAATTCGCCCTCGACAACGGGATCTCCGTCACGTGGTCACTGGTGGACGTTCCCACGACGAACCCGACACATCACGGAGTTGTCGTCGGAACCACTCCGAATCCTGGCGAGCCGGTCGTCGGCGGTCAGACGATCGTCGTCAAAGTTGGGAAATCGCCCTGACGACATACGACTGACGACTGACGACTGACGACTAGCGTTGTCTGTCATGTCGTCCACTGCCCATCCCCCTCTTCGTCGGCTGTGGCATTACGCCGAAGGCCACCGAAAGCATGTTGTGCTTGCGGCCGTATGGTCGTTCCTCAACAAGGCGGTTGACCTCGCTCCACCGTTCCTGATCGGTCTCGCCGTTGATGTCGTGGCGAACCAGGGAGACTCGATCCTTGCCGGGTGGGGTGTCGCGGATCCGAAGACGCAGATCGTCGTGATCGCTGTCATCACCTTCATCATCTGGGCACTCGAATCGTTGTTCGAGTACCTGCTGGGAATCGAGTGGCGAAACCTGGCCCAGACCATCCAACACGAGTTACGCGTCGACACCTACGAGCATCTGCAGGAACTCGACGTCAGCTACTTCGAGGATCGCCCGACAGGCGACCTCATGGCCGTCCTGAACGACGACGTGAACCAACTCGAACGGTTCCTTGACATCGGGGCCAATGAGGTAATCCAGCTCCTCACGACGATCGTGCTCATCGGAGCAACATTCTTCGCCATCGCCCCATCTGTGGCATGGCTTGCCTTCCTGCCGATTCCTGTGATCCTCTGGGGCTCGATGCTGTTCCAGAGACGCATCGAGCCGCGA
>JBDLJV010000229.1:0-2940 GCA_039714175.1 Actinomycetota bacterium | reverse complement strand
TTGAACGCAGCCACCGGACCGATTCGCTCCCGCACCATTGCTATGAGCTCCGCCTCGATCTCCTCAGCGCCACGATCGGCACCTGCCTGGAGAACGACGAATCCAACCGGAAGCTGTCCCTTGAGCTGATCCGCAACCCCGATAACGGCACATTCGGCGACTTCTGGATGATCGGACAACACCTCTTCCATTGCTCCGGTCGACAGGCGGTGACCTGCGACGTTGATGATGTCGTCGATACGACTCATGATGTAGACGTAACCGTCCTCGTCCTTGTAGCCGGCGTCCGATGTCAGGTAGTACCCGGGGTGGAGTCGCAGGTACGAGTCGACGAAACGATCGTCTGCGTTCCACAGCGTCGGTAACGCCCCCGGCGGCAGTGGCAGCTTCGCCATGATGGCCCCGATCTCGTCCGGTTCGCATTGGCGCCCGTCATCGTCGAGAACCTGGATGTCGTATCCGGGAACGGGTACGGTCGGTGACCCGGGCTTGATCGGGAAGACCTCGATACCGACCGGGTTCGTGACCATCGGCCACCCGCTCTCGGTCTGCCACCAGTGGTCGATGGCGGGAACACCAAGCTTCCGGGTCGCCCACTCGAGCGTGTCGGGGTCACACCGCTCCCCCGCAAGGAACAGCATCCTGAAGCCCGACATGTCGTACGAGTCCATGTACCTCGCGTCAGGGTCGTCGCGCTTGATCGCCCTGAACGCCGTGGGTGCCGTGAAGAGAACGTTCACCTTGTGTTCGGAGATCACCCTCCAGAACGCTCCCGGATCAGGTGTGCCAACGGGTTTCCCCTCGTACATGACTGTCGTACAGCCATGGAGTAGCGGTGCGTAGACGATATAGGAGTGACCGACGACCCAGCCGACATCGGACGCCGCCCAGTAGACCTCTCCGGGATCAACGTCATAGAGGTTCTTCATCGACCATGCGAGTGCAACCGCATGGCCACCGTTGTCGCGCACTACACCCTTCGGCTCACCCGTGGTGCCTGACGTGTAGAGGATGTAGAGCGGATCGGTGGCGGCAACCGGTACGCACAATGCTTGGGGAGCAGCCTCGACAGCCGCGACCCAGTCCACATCCCTGCCCTCGATCATCGAAGCCTCGGCCTGGGGACGCTGGTACATCATCACGGCCGACGGCTTGTGATCGGCGATGTCGATCGCTTCATCGAGGAGCGGCTTGTACTCGACGATCCGACCCGGTTCTATCCCACAGCTTGCCGACATGATGACAACGGGCTTTGCGTCATCGATGCGTGTCGCCAACTCCTTCGGCGCGAATCCGCCGAACACGACGGAGTGGACAGCCCCGATGCGGGCACAGGCGAGCATCGCCATTGCAGCTTCAGGGATCATCGGCATGTAGACGATGACCGTGTCTCCCTTGCCCACCCCGAGTTCGAGGAGTGCACCGGCAAGTCGTGCCACCTCATCTCGGAGGGCGCTGTACGTGTAGAACCGCTTGGTATCAGTGACAGGCGAGTCGTATACGAGAGCGAGCTGACGAGCACGGTCGCTGTCGGCGTGCCGGTCGAGGGCGTTGTAACACGTGTTGAGGACGCCATCGGGGAACCACTTGTAGAAGGGGGCGCTGGAGCGATCCAGGATCTCTTCGGGAGGCGTCACCCAGTCGATGAGTCGTGCAGCTTCGCCCCAAAATCCCTCAGGCTGGCTGATCGAGCGCTCGTACTCCTCGGTATAGGTCACTGAACCCTCCCGTAGTCGCTTCGTCATTTCCTGCCGACACTTCGAGCCTACATTCGGTTCGGTCCATGGGCTCTACAGCACCACCGACGGCAGGTAATCTCCGTGCGATCATGCGCAACGGAGTCCAACTCATCACCTACGCCGACCGTTTCGGTGGCGGGGACCTCTCGACGATCAGCGACCTGCTCACGGGACCGCTCGACGGAGTATTCACCGGCGTGCACGTACTTCCGTTCTACACACCTTTCGACGGAGCCGATGCGGGATTCGATCCTGTCGACCATCGGGTCGTGGACCCCCGTCTCGGAACGTGGGAGGACATCCGACAACTCGCTGAAACCCATGACGTGATGGCTGACCTCATCGTGAACCACATCTCTGACGAATCGCCACAGTTCAAGGACTTCCTGGCCCACGGCGACGAATCCCCGTACGCAGGAATGTTCCTCGAGCGCGAGACGGTCTTCCCCGATGGTGCCGACAGCGACGATCTTGCTGCCATCTACAGGCCACGACCCGGCGATCCCTTCACGGTCGTGACGATGGCTGACGGGTCCGAACGCACCATGTGGACGACGTTCACGCCGAACCAGATCGATCTCGATCTACGCAACGTGGAAGCCGCCTCCTACCTCGACGAGGTACTCGATCGGCTCGTGTCGGCCGGCGTCAGCCAGGTCCGTCTCGACGCTGTCGGCTATGCCATGAAGACAGCAGGAACATCATGTTTCATGACGGAGGACACGTACCGGTTCATCAACGACGTGAATGAGGAAGTCCGCGCCCGGCAGATGGTCTCGCTCCTGGAGATCCACTCGCACTACCTCGACCAGGTCGACATCGCCACGAAGGTGGACAGGGTGTACGACTTCGCTCTCCCACCCCTCGTGCTCCATGCCCTCTACACAGGGTCAGCCGTGCCCCTCAAACGCTGGCTCGAGATCGCTCCACGCAACGCCTACACCGTGCTCGACACCCACGACGGCATCGGGGTCATCGATGTGGGCCCGGACGATCAGCGGGATGGCCTTCTATCCCCCGCCCAGATCGATGAACTCGTCGAAGGTATCCACGATGCCTGTGGTGGCGACTCCAGACAGGCCACTGGTGCTGCGGCATCGAATCTCGATCTCTACCAGGTGAACGCAACGTTCTTCTCTGCGTTGGGCTGTGACGACAACCGCTACCTCCTGGCTCGCCTCATACAGTTCCTCTCCCCCGG
>JBDLJV010000228.1:0-2955 GCA_039714175.1 Actinomycetota bacterium | reverse complement strand
TTCATCAAGGCGCTTGAGGCGAAGGATCTCTACACCCGTGGTCACACCGAGCGTGTTGCGTACTTCGCGAACATGATCGGCGAGTACATGGGCTTCAACGGAACCAGGCTCGAGACGGTGCGCTGGTCCGCGCTCATCCATGACGTCGGCAAGCTGGCCGTTCCCCGTGACCTGATTCGCAAGAAGACCCGTCTCAGCGAGGCCGAGTACGAGGACATGCAGGGACACGTTCATCACGTCGAGGACCTCCTCAACGAGGTGGAGTTCCTGCGTCCAATGGTGGAGATCGCCTCGAACCACCACGCCCACTTCGACGGAGGCGGCTACCACGGTTCGAAGGGCAACGACGGGGAGATGCCATCCCTCGAGGCCAGGATCCTTGCTGTTGCCGACTCGTTCGATGCCATGACATCAACGCGGTCGTATCGAGTGGCGTTGACTCAGGACTACGCATTCAAGGAGCTTCGCCGATTCGGTGGATCGCAGTTCGATCCCGAGGTCGTCGAGGCGTTCATCGAGGCATTGACTGCTGCAGGGGAACAGTACGGGTCGCCGATCGAGATCACTGAGCAAGAGGCAAGGCGACGTGCAGAAGCGGGGATGGGCCCCGAGCACGCCCTCGATGCTCTGCACGCCAGAAGGCACGCCACCGAGGGAACTGAGGCGGCTCATGGCTGAGGCCCGCATCCGAGCTCTCACGATCGTGTCGTGGATCGCATTGCTGGCGACTGCGGGCATCTTCATCGTTGCCGGAGTACTTGACGCCCCGGATCCGTTGATCTGGGCACTCGATGTTGTCCTCTGGTCAATCGTGATCACGATCGTGGCGATCATCACCGTTCCAGCGCCATCGGGTTCTCGTCTCAGCCTTGGTATCGGCGCTGCAGTAGCGGCGTCGGTGCTGCTTGAGGATCCCATTGCTCTGGGAGCCTCGATCTCGATAGCGCTGGTGGCAACGTGGCTGATCCAGAGCCGATTCGATGTTGGTACGCACCGAACCGATGGTGACTACCTCGCAGATGCGCTCTCGATGGTTCTCTACGGAATCGTCTACTCCTACGCATTCGGCCTGATATCGACCTACGGCAACCTCCAATCCACGTGGCTCGTCCTCGGCGCGGTCGCCGCTGGCGGCCTTTCATGGTTCATCCTCCGGGCGCTCGTTGCAGCGTTCGTCGGGCTGGAGAGGAGCGATCTGGCTGGGAGATACCTGTGGCTGCTCGCTCTCCAGGACTGGGCTGTTGTGTTGTCGATGTTCGCTGCCGGTGCGCTGTTCGGGCTTGCCTGGACGGTCATGGGTTTGTGGGCGGTCGCTGTGGCGATTCTCCCGTACGCCTTTGCACACACGGCTTTCGAGCGGTATTCATCGACCAGGGTCACCTACGGCCAGACGATCAAGGCTCTCGCCCAGATTCCCGAGGTCGCCGGGCTTGCCCCTCGTGGACACTCGACCCGTACATCGGATATCTCTGTTGCCATTGCCCAGGAGATGGGTCTCAACCCCTCAGATGTGACCGAACTCGAGTACGCATCGCTCATGCATGATGTTGGACGCATCACGCTCAATGAGCCAGCGATTCTCCGTGCCGGGTTCACCGATGAGGACATTGCACGCTGGGGCGCTCAGATCATCGCCGAGGCGCCGCACCTTCGCCAGGTCAGCGAACTCGTCAGGCTCCAGCACCGCCCGTATCGTTCTCCCGGAGTCGAATTCGATCCCGATATTCCGATGACATCGAAGATCATCAAGATCGCGAGTGCCTATGACCAAGCACAGATCGAACAGGGTCTCTCACCTGTCGAGTCCCTCGAACGCATCCACCAGGGTTCCGCCTACGAATTCGATCCCCGCGTTGCCGCTTCCCTCCGGCGAGTCCTCGTCTACCGCGGCGTGATAGCGCATTAGCGTTTGTCGATTGTCGTTCGTCGTTCGGCATAGGCGACAGGTGCAACGACGACAAACGCTAGACGACAAACGATGAACGCTATTCAGCGGCGCTTCCGGGGGTTCCGGTGACCCTGTGAGCGAAGAGCGTCAAGGGTTTGCGCATCTGATCCTCGAGGAACGCTCCGATGCCGATGGCAAGGAACACATCCCCAAGCGACAGGACCGCGTTCGGGAGCGGGATGATGTCGGCGAGGAACGGCATCAGCGTGTCGTCGGTGAGTAGGACGTGTTTCGCATCGAAAATGAGATCAGTGGAACCGCCGGCGATGGCAGCGGCTTCCTCGAGAACTGGCATGCCACCGTTGAAGACAATGACGGTGAAGTTCATGAGGATGCCCATCCCGGCGATCCAGATGCCGGTGAGGTCTCTGTTGAGCCACACGAACAGCAGCAGAGGCAGGTACGAGACGAGGATCAGCGTGACCGCGAGATCGTGCCGATCACTCGGGATGAAAGCTGACGCGGTAAGTAGCAGGAATCCGAGGGGGAGTAGCCACCACAACCTGACGCGAATTTCCGTGAGATTGCGAAGCTTGCCCCCTCGGACCCAGCCAACAACTATCGATATGACGAGGACGAGCAGCATCCACTGCATGTGACCACGATAGTCGAGAGTCCGAAATGTGAACCCCGGCGGAACAGTGGTTTCTATAGTCAGTGTCAGCGGTCTGCGTGAGGAGCCCAGTGATCAGATACGACGTGAACGACGGTGTCGCCACCGTGACAATCGACGATCCCGATCGGCGGAACCCCTTGTCGACCGCGGTGATGGCGGAACTCACCGACGCGGTGCGCCGAACGGCTGCCGATGAAGATGTCCGCGTCGTTGTTTTGACGGGTGCCGGCGATGTTGCGTTCTCTGCTGGTGGCGACCTGGCCGGTGGATTCGTTGATTCGCCGCTCCCTGACCATCAGGCGAGAGGTGCCCTTGTAGATCTCTTCAAGGCGATGCGGTCCAATCCGAAACCGATTATCGGGAGGATCAATGGCGTCGCCCTCGGTGGTGG
>JBDLJV010000227.1:0-2957 GCA_039714175.1 Actinomycetota bacterium | reverse complement strand
GTCGCACACCCGCGAATCCACGCGGAGCTGTTCGACGGTGTACCGACGTTGGCTGTCGAGCCAGGCGTCGATACGTCGCGGGTCGAGAACCTGGTGATCCGTGAACTTCCCGAGCTATCGATGTATTTCGGCGGCGTGCAAGCGGCGATGTTCGACGGCGAAGACCATCTGGGAGGAGCAGCCGATCCCCGCAGGACGGGGGCCGTCCGCGTTGGAGGTGCCCGTGGAGAGTGAACCGAATCCGCTGGATGTGCTCTCGGCCGTGTTGGATCCCGTTCGGCTCGCTGTACTCGGTGCGAGTGTCCGGGGTGCAGTGTCGATTCCCATGCTCGCCGAAGAACTGGAGGTTCGCCCGAAGGAGATCGCCCGTGCCGTCGGCGATCTCAGGGCAGTCGGGCTTCTCAGCGCGGATGGCGAACTGAACGATGACGCGTTGGTTGATGTTGGGCGAGGTCTTCCGAAGGCGCACCCCGATCTTGGTGAACCGATCGAGGGTCCTTGGACAGAGACAGAGGCAGCGATCATCGGTCGATTCTTCTCCGGTGTGCGACTGATCGAGATCCCCACATCACATCGGAAGCGGCGGCTTGTGCTCGAGAAGATCGCCCAGGAGTTCGAGCCCGGCGAACGGTATGCCGAGCGCGACGTGAATTTCAGGATCCAGCTGATCCACGCCGACTACGCGGCGATTCGCAGGTACATGGTCGAAGAGGGGTTCATGGATCGTGCCGACGGTGCCTATTGGCGCACCGGAGGCCGGTACGAGTTACCGGACATCGACGATTCGGCACCACTCCGAATCCAGACTTCCCTAGAGGGCGTATTCCTCGTCGAGTACACCTATGACAAGCTCGATGAACTGTTGGATGCTGCCGGAGCCGAGGAGATTCATCGGTACATGTCGGACCAGTTTCCGTATCCGTACACACGCGACGATGGAGAATCATGGATAGAGGCGTGTGTAGCCCAGGATTCCCCGACCAACTTCCTCGTCGAGGTGGATGGTGTGCTGCGCGGTGGTGTCGGGGCGATGGCGGGGTCAGGGGAGAAGGCCGGTGTCGCTGAGATCGGCTGGTGGCTGAACCCTGCATGGTGGGGGAGAGGCATCACGTCGGCAGCAGCTAATGCTTTGGTCGAATACCTCTTCACCGAGCGTGACTTCGTGCGGCTGTGGGCGCCCGTAATGGCACCCAACGCCGCTTCGGCGCGTGTCGCTGAGAAGGCCGGATTGGTGCTGGAAGGGACTGCGCCGTCCGCCTATGTCAAGTACGGCGTGCGCTATGACGAACTCGATTTCGGGATCACGCGGGAGCGTTGGGAAACTCTCCGTTCCTCGTAGGCTCAGACCGTGGCCAACTCATTTGACACTTCAGTTCTGAGACAGCCGCGATGGATCGCCGCTGTTCTTGTTGGTGCTGTTCTGGCGCTCCTGTTCGTACGGCTCGCGTTCTGGCAGCTGGATAGGCTCGACGAGAGGAGAGCACAGAACGCGACCACCGAGGAACGGATGTCGGAGCCTGCCCGACCTCTCGTAGGCATCCTCGGGCAGTACGGCGACGATGCCGGATCCATGGCAGATCGTTATGCGATTGCCGAGGGGACATTCAGCGTTGCTGACGAGTTCTTCTCGATCGGTCGCACGTACGACACACTCACCGGAACGCTGGTCGCAACACCGTTCGACCTTGCGGACGGATCGGTTCTCATCGTCGTACGCGGACTGGTGCCCCCAGGAACGCAGGGACCACCGGCCGTCGGCTTCCAACCTGCCGACAGATCCATGACGATCGAGGGTGTGCTGCGGGAAGGTGAGAGTCCATCGGCAATCAGCGATCCCGAGCCTGTTGACGGGCACCTCGAGTCGGTCAGCCGACTTGACCTAACGTTCATCGACCGATGGGTGGGAGGGGATGTGTTGCCCGTGATGATGTATCTCGGGGAAACAACGGTCCGGAACCCTGCCGGCACCCCGGAGCCGATCCCTCAGGCCGAGATCAGTGAGGGGCCACATCTCGGTTACGCCGTTCAGTGGTTCGCGTTCGCGCTGATCGTTGCCGTGGGCGTTGCGGTGCTCGTGTATCGCGCGGGGACCGTCAGCGAAAGCGACCCGGATCGAACATCTCGGCAGTGACTCCGTGGTCTGCGACGATTTCGGGAACCTCGCCGTCGAGGAGGAGTCCGGCTGACAGCGCACCGATGCCAGGACTCGTGTGGATGCCGTAACCACCCTGTCCCACGAGCCAGAAGAAGTTCGGAATCTCTGGATCGCGCCCGACGGCTGGGATCCGATCCCGTGTGAACGTGCGCAAGCCGGCCCACTGGTTCTTCACCGAGCGAATCGCCAGAGTCGTGGCCTGGTTGATTCGCTCGATTCCGAGGGCGACATCGATTTCGTCGGGGTGGGCATCGCCGGGCTTCTCGGGGATCTCGCTCGCTGCCGAACCGAGGATGTGCGGACCCTCTGGTTTGAAGTACCACCGTTCACCGATATCCACGACCATCGGCCAGTCTGTCGTAGGCACTCCCGGGTCGAAGGTGAAGACGGATCGCTTGAGTGGGGTCAGGCCGAGGGGCCGAACCCCCGCGGCAACGGCGACTTCGTCGCCCCAGGGACCCGCGGCATTGACGATGACGTCAGCCTCGATCCTCCGGTGTGGGGTGCGGATCGACCATGAGGATCCGGTTCGAGTGATCTCGAGTGCTGCTTCGCCGGTGATGATTCTTCCATCGTGTTTGCGTACGCTTGTTGAGTAGGACGTGAGGATGGCGTGCACATCGAGATCGAATGCGCCGGGTTCCAATAATGCACCGGCGGTGGCGCCCGGAGGAATCGCAGGAACGTACGCATGGACCTCCTCGGGGGTGAGTCGTCGGAGGTCTGGAACCAACGGCGAGAACTCCCCGTACGCACGGTCGAGTTCGGCGGGACTGTCCCGCTGTGCCACGAACATGACCGG
>JBDLJV010000226.1:0-2974 GCA_039714175.1 Actinomycetota bacterium | reverse complement strand
CTTGTCGAGAGCAGGTTCGTACTCGGCGTGTGCCGCCAGGGCGCGTGCGAGTTCGAGCTGGGCTTCGTCATCGTCCGGGTTCGCAACAGCAGCCGACTCAAGTGCAGAGATATCGTCTCCCGCAGACTGACGAAGCCGAGCGGCAGCCTGGAGGCGCTCGACGTCGGCATCAGGGATGAGCTTGCCCAGAACGATCAGTCCGTCGTCCACGTCGCCGCGATCTATCAGCAGTGCAGCGAGGCTTGTGCCGGCATCCTGATGGTCGGGCTTGGCGTCAAGCACCTGTTTCAGGATGTGCTCTGCACCAGCGGTGTCCCCGGAGATCAGGGCTGTTCGCGCCTCGTCGACCATGAGATCGAGCTCGGTCGGCATGATCTCGTCGATGAAAGCCCTGATCGAGGCCTCGGGTAGGGCGCCGGAGAATCGATTGACCTCCCTCCCGTTCTTGATCGCGACCACAGTCGGAATCGACTGGATCATGAACTGTCCCGAGAGTTCCTGGTTCGCGTCGACGTCAACCTTGGCGAGTTCGAAGGTCCCAGCCCCTTCGTCTGTCAGCCGTTCGAGGAGTGGGGATAGTGCTTTGCACGGTCCGCACCACTCCGCCCAGAAGTCCACGAGAACGGGGACCTCTCTTGATCGCAGCAGCACATCCTGCTGGAACTCGGCAGTCGTGACATCCTTGACGTGGGGGCTGGCGCTTGTCATGAAACGAAGGTTACTTCGGGGTCCCGTGGTAACTTTCGGACTATGGAACATCGACCAGAAGCACCGTTCGGTCGGGTTGCCACGGCCGTCATCACGCCCTTCACGTCAGAGGGTCCGATTGACTATGCCGCATTCTGGCGCCTCATCCGACATCTTGCGGACAACGCAACGGAAACGATCGTGGTATCCGGAACGACGGGGGAGTCACCGACACTCTCGAAGCCGGAGAAGATGGCGCTGTTCGCTGCAGCGGTCGACGCAGCAGCAGGCAAGGTCAAAGTCGTTGCTGGTGGCACGAACAACGACACAGCTGAATCGATCGAGTTCGCGACCTCAGCCGCAGAATCTGGCGTTGACGGAGTGATGGCGGTGACGCCGTATTACTCGAAGCCGCCTCAGCACGGGATCGTTGCCCACATGAAGGCGATCGCCGATGCGACGGATCTGCCTGTCATGGTGTACAACATCCCCGGGCGGACAGCTACGTTGATCGAGGTAGAAACGCTTGTCGAGATCTGCGAGCATCCGAACATCGTCGCGGTGAAGGATGCCGTGGATGATCTGGACTGGTCACGCAGAGCTATCAAGGCGCTGCCCGAAGGCATCGCGGTCTATTCAGGTTCCGATCACCTCACGAAGGATCTGGTCGCGTCCGGAGCGGTTGGCGTGGTTTCGGTTGCTTCGCATCTTGCAGGTAGGGAGATATCACAGATGATCACGGCGATTTTGGAAGATGACATCGGGAAGGCTGAGGAGTTGCATCAACTGCTCATGCCGCTGAACAACGCCCTCTTCTCCGAACCGAGTCCCATGCCCCTGAAGGGTGCTCTCAATGCGTACTGGGATTCTGTCGGTGTTGCACGTCTCCCGCTCATGCCGGCACAACAGGAGACGATCGACGCTGTGGGCACTGCTTTGGACGCCATCAACGAATACAGGTCAGCATGACAGTCAAGGTTGGATTCCTCGGAGGGCTCGGAGAGGTCGGACGAAACTGTGCTTCGATCGACATCGACGGCGAAGTGTCCCTCATCGACTGTGGCCTCATGTTCCCCGAAGAGGACATGCTGGGTGTAGACCTCGTTCTCCCTGATTTCACGTCGATCCTCGAACGACCCGACGACTTCAACTGCGTGATCCTGACGCACGGCCACGAGGACCACATCGGTGCCCTCGTCTACCTGCTCCGTGAGGTGAACGTTCCCATCTACGGGACGCGACTGTCGATCGAATTTGCCAGAGCTCGTATCGAGGAGCACGGTATTACGCCGGATCTGCGTGCGGTCGAACTCTACGATTGGGTTGACCACGGACCGTTCAGGTTCACCTTCATCCCTGTGTCTCACTCGATTCCTGATGCCGCAGGCGTTGCATTCGACACGCCAGAGGGGATCGTGCTCCACACAGGGGATTTCAAGCTCGATCCGACGCCGATCGACGGCGTGCCCACCGATTTGAGATCGTTCGCGACCATCGGCAAACGCGGCGTGCGACTGCTCCTCGCGGATTCGACGAACGCCGAACGCGAGGGCTACGTGCCTTCCGAGATCACCGTTGGGGAGCGCCTCAACGAGATCGTTGCACACGCAAATGGTCGGGTGCTCGTAGCCTGCTTTGCCAGTCATGTCCACCGCGTACAGCAGGCAGTCGACGCCGTTGTGCGCGACGGTCGGAAGTTCGCATTCATCGGACGTTCGATGGTGCGCAACTCGGAGATCGCAATGGATCTTGGAGTTCTCGATGTTCCCGAGGGCGCGCTCGTCGAGCTGTCCGATCTGGTGGACCTACCCGACGCGGATACGGCGATCATCTCGACAGGCAGCCAGGGCGAACCGTTCGCAGCGCTGTCGCTCATGGCTGCGGGCGAGCATCGGTTGGTCTCGCTGAGCGAGGATGACACCGTGATCATCGCAGCGACGCCGATCCCCGGAAACGAGACGAAGGTGTCTCGGGTCATCAACAACCTGTACCGCTCGGGTGTCTCTGTGTTCCACGGACTCAACACGCATGTCCATGTTTCGGGCCATGCTGCTGCCGAGGAATTGAAGACGTTCTACAACACCGTACGACCTGAGGCTCTCGTGCCTGTGCACGGTGAGTACCGGCACATGATCGCCAATGCCGCAATCGGCAGGGAAATGAACGTCCCTGAGGTCGAGGTTTGCGAGGACGGCGACGTTGTCGTGCTCGAGGATGGTGAGATGCGCGTTGAGAGGGGAGTGATCCCTGCTGGCTACGTGTATGTGGACGGCACCGAGGTTGGTGG
>JBDLJV010000225.1:0-2983 GCA_039714175.1 Actinomycetota bacterium | reverse complement strand
CTGGCCGCTGAACTTCCAGCGCTTCGACAATCCCTCGTTCCGCTTCCGGGCGAACTTGACGAAGTCGTCGGCGAAACCGATCAGTGCCATGCCCACCAAAGCGAAGACAGCAAGGAGCGCTTTGTCGCTCATGGGTTGGCTTGCGAATCCGAAGCCCTCCCCAACCGTGAATACCTTGAAGTGTCCGAGCACATAGCCGGCAACGGCGCCCCCGACGATGACGATTCCCCCCATCGTCGGGACCCCCTGCTTGTGCATGTGCCCCTCAACCTCGGATTGGATGAACTGTCCGATGTTGCGACGTCGCAGGAGCCGTATGGCAAGAGGCGTGACGAGGATCACGATCACAAAGGCGAACGCGGAGGAGAGAAGAAGGGATATCACGATTCGGAGTCCTCGATGAGACGGTGTGCCAGGCGTTCGAGGCCTGCGGAACGCGAGGCTTTGACGAGCACGACATCTCCCGGTTCAATGATGACCGCAAGCGTATTCGCTGCATCCTCGATAGTCGCGGCTTTGAGGGCCTCGCCGCCGAAGCCCGGAGCGTATCCGTGATCGGGCCCTACAACGATGAGCTGCTCATATCCGAGTTCCTGCGCGAGTTGGCCTGCAGCCATGTGCTCCTCCTCGCACACGGAACCGAGTTCGGCCATCGCCCCGAGCACAGCAAAGGTTCGGCCGCCCATTGCTGCAACGGTCTTGAGGGCGCTGGCCATGGACTGCGGATTGGCGTTGTACGCGTCGTTTACCACCGTGTACCTGCCGGGATGCACTTCCATGCGCCAGGCTGAACCGGTAACCGCATCGAGTCTCTCGATGAAGGCACGCGCATCGACACCGATCGAGACCGCTGCGGCGAGCGCCGCTGCTGTGTTCACTGCATTGTGGGCGCCAGCAAGAGGGAGCGTCACAGCGTACGTGTCCGAAGGTGTCCGAAGCGTGAAGCTCGGTAATCCGTTCTCATCCGTCTCGATGTGGTCGACCTCTACATCAGCACCGGCCTCTCCGAAGGTCACGATCTGGTCAGCACGGCGTGCGACAAGCGTGGACTCGGAAACAGGAAGAATCGCCACGCCACCCGGCTTGAGTGCCTCGACCAATTCGAACTTGGCATCGGCAAGACCGGCCTTCGTACCGAACGTCTCGAGATGGACAACACCAAGATTCGTGATGATGGCGACGTCCGGCTGAACGACCTGCGCAAGCCAGTTGATATGTCCCCTCCCCCGCGAACCGACCTCAACGATCAGTGCGCTGGCGTCACTTGGTGTCCCGAGCACGGTCAGGGGGACACCGATCTCGTTGTTGAACGAGCGCGGGGACGACCATGAGCCCTCGATTCCAGCAGCCAGGAGATCCTTCGTGGATGTCTTTCCCGTGGACCCGGTGATCGCAATCACCGGTACGGCTAGCTCATCGCGACGTTTGACCCCCAATGCACGCAGAGCGTCTCCTGTTGATGCAACCTCGATCCTGGGTGTTGCCTGCACGCCTGCGCCCACCTCGACAACCACCGCGACCGCCCCAGCCTCCAACGCTGACTCTGCATAGGCGTGACCGTCGAACCGCTCGCCAACGATCGCAATGAACAGACCTTCGGCGACGTCTTGCCTGCTGTCAGTGACAACATGCTGAACCATGTGATCGGACTCACCGACGAGTTGGCCATTCACGGCAACTGCTATCGCAGCGACATCCCACGAGAGTTGCACGTCGGTCACTCTGGCACCCGTCCCGCTGCTGTCAGGGCGTCCCGAACCGCGAGACGGTCGTCGAACGGCAGCACCGCGGACCCGACGTCCTGGCCCTGCTCGTGACCCTTTCCGAGTACGAGCACCATGTCGCCCGGCTCAGCGCTCTCAACCGCGCGTGCAATCGCAGCCCTTCGGTCGGGAATCATCTCGATGTTCGCTCCCGGCTGCGCTTCGGCACCACGTCGGACCTCATCGGCGATCGCGCCCGGGTCCTCCGATCTCGGGTTGTCTGTGGTGATTATCGTCAGGTCCGAACGACGAGCTGCCGCGGCGCCCATGAGAGAACGCTTCTCCCTATCGCGGTCACCTCCTGCGCCAATGATCACCATCACACGTCCGGACACGGCGGATCTCACGGAGTCGAGCACGACAGCGATCGCGTCTGGAGTGTGGGCGTAGTCCACAACAACCGTGAACGCCCCGTCGTGCGGAATCGCCTCCATCCGGCCCGGTATCGGCGCAAGACGCCCGAGACCCTCGGCGATCGCCGAGGATTCGACGCCCAACTCACGGGCCAGGCCGATTGCCACAAGGGCATTGGCCACATTGAAGTCGCCGACAAGCGGCAGATGAATATCGATGGCGCCTTGCGGCGTCACTGCGGTAAAGGTCGTTCCGTCCGTGCCGCCGACAAGGTCGGCTGCATGCAGGTCCGCACGCCCGGTGAGTGCCACGGTTTGTGCCGGAATCTCGAGGGATGTGTTGAGGCGTCTGCCCCATTCATCGTCGACGTTCACGACAGCTGTCTCGGATACTTCCGGGACGAAGACGCTCTTCTTGGTTGCGAAGTACGAGTCCATGTCTCCGTGGAAATCGAGGTGGTCTCGTGTGAGATTCGTGAAACCCATCACCGAGAAGGAAATCGCATCGGTCCTGTGAAGCTCGATCGCGTGCGACGAGACCTCCATGAGCACGACGCGTACAGCGTCGTCCCGCATCATTCCGAGGATCCGCTGCAGGTCCGTCGCCTCCGGCGTTGTGCGCGAGGTTGCCATCGCCCTGCCGTTGATACGAACGCCCACGGTCCCGATGATGCCGACCGGTGTGCCGCTGCTGATCAGGATCGATTCGAGCATGTGGGTTACCGTCGTCTTGCCGTTGGTACCTGTGACTCCGACCATCTGCATCGACACATCGGGCATCCCGAACACGGCTCGGGCTGCCCAAGGCATGGCAACGCGCGCATCCTCGACGACGATGTGGGGAATGGAGACATCGTGGCCACGTTC
>JBDLJV010000224.1:0-2984 GCA_039714175.1 Actinomycetota bacterium | reverse complement strand
GTCACGCGAGTCACACACGATCGCGACGGCGTATGGCACTGGATCGACGGTGCCATCCCTTCGAAGGGGACGCTTGTGGACGGTGCCATCGACTGGGATCGGCGGTACAAGCTCATGCGCACCCACACCGCGCTGCATGCTCTCTGCGGGGTTGTGTGGAACCGGTTCCAGAGCCCGGTGACCGGTGGCAACATGCAGCCGGGTGAAGGGCGTCTCGACTTCGATCTTCCGGAGTGGACAGCCGATCAGCTCCCAATCATCGAGTCCGAGCTGAACGAGGAACTGGCGCGGCGGAGAGACATCGAGGTTTCATTCCTTCCCCGTGACGCGGCAGACAAGGATCCGAGTCTCATTCGAACCAAGGTGAATCTCCTGCCGTCCGGCATACAAGAGGTTCGCGTGATCGACATTGTGGGCCTCGATCGGCAGGCCGATGGCGGGACACACGTCTCTGACACGAGTCAGGTCGGCCGCGTAACGATTCCCAAGGCAGAGAACAAGGGCAGGGGCTTCCGGCGCATCCGCGTGCGATTGGAAGATTGACGGACGTCAGGTATCGGGCGTCAGGTCGGAGGCGGTCACCTCGATCATGACGTCCTCGAGTGGCTTGCGGACGAGATCCGGAACCTCGCAGCCCTCTGCGGCGTAGCCGATGGGGAAGAGTATGAATGGCCGCTCGCTCTCGGGTCGGTTGAGCAGTGTGCGCAGGAAGGCCATTGGGCTTGGCGTATGGGTCAACGTCGACAGCCCCATCCGATGGAGTGAGGTGATGAACATCCCGCAGGCGATACCCACGGACTCTTTCACGTAGTAGTGGTGCTGCTTGGTGTTGTCCGGGCGCGTGCTGTACCGCTGTTCGAATACCACAACGAGCCACGGAGCGGTCTCGAGAAAGGGCTTCTGCCAGTCGGTGCCGAGTGGAGCGAGATCGTGCCGCCAGTGTTCAGGGAGTCGTCCATTCTCATAGTTCTCGCGTTCCTCAGCTTCGGCGGCGATCCGTATCCGTCGTTTCACCACCGGGTCTCCTACGAGCACGAAGGTCCAGGGTTGCATGTGCGCACCCGAGGGAGCCGTTGACGCGGATCGGATGGCCGTTTCCACGAGCTCTCGCGGAACGGGCCGATCGGAGAAGTCCCTCACGGAACGCCGACTGTCCATTTCTTCTAACACGGCACGAGATCTCGCAGCTTGCTCGTCTCTCGGGACCGGCAGCGGCTCGTATGGAACGGTTGGATAGGACATCTCTGCACCTTACCGCGCACTTCTTGCCCGCTACTGTCCCCAGATCCGACCGTCCGGGTAGAAGGTGAAGTAGTCCTTCGTGAAGGATGTGAACGCTGGCAGTTGGTCGAGGTTCTGGTCAGACAGGGGACCGCTGATTCCGGTGCCGCGGGAGGTGTGAAAGGTTGTCCCTGTTCCCGTGTCGATCAGTGCACCGGATTCGGTGAACGAGAGTTCGACCACCACACCGTCATCGAGCGTACGCGAGAAGACGGTCCATGACTCCTCGGCATTGGGATCGAGAACGACCGCGACGGGAACGCCGTCGACAACGTCGTTGACGACTTCGGCAAGTTCAATGGTCGGGTAGGCGGCAGAATCATCACCGAACACCACGACGATGGACATCTGCTTGATGTGGAATCGTGTTGGCTCGCCCGGGGCGTCCAGAGCTCTCGTTTCGGGGTGCTGTTGCTTCCAATCGCCCCACTCCGTCAATGTCGACGGGAGAAGGTCGAGCGTCGTGCCTTTCAGAGGACCGACGATTGCCTCTCCGAGGGGTTGGGACCACACGGACCCGGTGTCGTGATCGAACCAGGTCATGGCGTTTCCCCACAGGGCCCCGTGGTTGCCGAACACGACGGGCTCCCTGTCGATCGTGCGGCGATGGACCATCGCCGTGCCACACAGTGGTCACCAGGTGACGAGAACCGGCGTCTTGCCGACGTGGTCGTTGACGATCTCCCTTCGATTGAGATGACTCACGGGATACGCACGAGCATCACCGTTGATCTCCAGGCCGACGACGAGTGTGGCATCGTGCCAGTCGACGTCTGAGGCTGAGACGAACAGGGGATCGTAGATCGGCCTGATGGCGTCCCTCGGAAGAAGCTCGCGGAAGCTCTTGGGCACTTCCTCGCCAGCCCGCACGGGGTTGTAGATGCTGTCGGCGTCCTTTCCTTCGATCGCTGGAGTCCCGGACCCGGTTCGCAGCAACCAGGTGGCTACGAACACACCGAACGCTGCTGCGAGGAAGATCACGGTAAGACGCCCGACGGTGCTCAAGAAGCAACCACCGGTGTGAGGCGTTCGGCCACAGGGAGGTATGCGTGAGGAAGCGTCTTGGCGCCGTCGATGGAGAGGGCACGTCCGACACCACGGAATCGACAACGTCGATCGAGATGTACCGCAGCTGATCCGGAAAGAGCGGTGCCTCTGATTCCGCAACCTTCGAGTACTCCGTTGACTCCCATGACAACGACAACGGCTTGCCGCCTGCGCACATGCGAGAAATGTCGGGTGTGCGACGAATGATTGGGAACGCGGTGAAGGCAATCGGTGTTGCCTCAACATGGTTACTGCACTCGATCAACACGCAGCGTGGTTGGCGAAGAGCCTTGGGCGCACCGACTACTTGCCGCTGAGGCCCGACGATGCGGTGGCACTGGCTGATGCCGGTGCCGTGCTAAGCAAGTACAAGGGCACGCATCTGTTCCGAGAGGGAGATCCTGCGGAAGCGTGCTACATCGTTGAGGAGGGGGAAGTTGAGCTGTATCGCGGTGCAGGTTCTGATCGGTCGGTCGTTTCGAGAATCGGACCGGGAGCCGTCGTGGGAGACATCGCCATGTTCCAGGAGAGGGACTACCTGTCTTCGGCGCTAGCCATTCGCTCGACGCGCGTGCTCCGCCTGGAACGCGACGTGATCGTGCCACTCCTGCTGTCACGGCCGGTGCTGGCCATGCGGTGGCTCGTCAATGGCCTCA
>JBDLJV010000223.1:0-3037 GCA_039714175.1 Actinomycetota bacterium | reverse complement strand
CCCTTCGGTGAGGGATTGAACCCTGCTTTCCAGAGGTGCCTCTTCCTGCGGTCCGTTTGCCTGAGAGATTCCCGGGGCGGTTGCTCCTTCGGCGCCGATGACTCGGCTCTCCCGCAAGGCGTCAGTGGCAAGGTGGAGGATAGCGGGAGATATCGTCCGACGCTTCGCTGAGGCCAAGATCAGGTTGTTTCGAGCTGCCTCTCGAGGCCATCGAGGATCAGGTCGAGCCCGAATTGGAATTCGGTGTCGTCGTCGCACCAGCCAAGTGTCGAGTCCGGATCGTCGTGTGCGATCTCAATCATCATCCCCGTCAAGTAGGGAAGTTGCTCGGCCATCTGCGCAAGCATCTCCTCGGCCATTTCGTCGCCGGCAGTCTCGTCGTCGGGAGCGAACAGCTCTTGTGTGAATCCGAGGGCGCGGCTCCCGAGGGCGTGCATGGCATGATGCGCGAGGTCGTAGGAGAAGCCTCCCTCTCTCAGTATCCCGAGCAGCCCCTCGAAATAGAGCATGATCTCGGGGCTCATCGAGGTACGCGTCTCGATCACATCCGGGGCCCATGGATGTCGGAGCAGGACGCTGCGCGCAGTGAGGATTCGATGACGGACGGCCGACTTCCACTCCTGGGGGTCAACCGGCATCTGGAAGCCGCCGAGTTCGTCGCCGATCTCGGTGAGGACAGCGACGACGAGCCCATCGAGGACGGCCTCCTTGTTGGCGACGTGGTAGTACAGCGACATCGCCTCGACACCGAGTTCCTCAGCAAGATTGCGCATCGTGAGCGCTTCGATGCCGCGCTCGTCCGCAAGGGAAACGGCACCGTTGAAAACTCGTTCCTTGTTCAGCGGCGTACGGACCTGTGCGCCATGATCAGCCTTAGGTGTCATCTCCGTTCGCCCCTTCTCCACACGCTGTCACGCGGGTTGGCTCATCCGTCGGTTCATCATACTTGACATTCTTACGCTGTATGATAGCCTTACGTCGTAAAACTTACAACGTACGAATCGAAATCGTACGTGCGCAGGTCCGAACTGGACCGAGCAACTCCAAAGGAGCAGACAATGACAACCACCATCGCCGAGACGACACCCCGTCAGGCCGCACGCCTGGCGGGAATCGGCTATCTCATCCTCTTCGTACTCGCGGTCTTCGCCAACTTCTTCGTGTTGACAGGGCTTGTCGAACCGGGAGACGCCTCTGCGACCGCATCCAACATCCTCGAGTCCGAGGCACTCTTCCGCAGTGGAATGGTCGCATTCGGCATCGTCTTCGTGGTCGACGTCGTTGTTGCTTGGGCCCTCTATGTCCTCTTCAAGCCGGTGAGCACGGGACTCTCCCTCCTGACCGCGTGGTTCCGGCTGGTGTACACAGTCTTTCTCGGCGTCGCCTTGATCTTCTTCTTCCTGACAGCCCGTCTCCTGAGCGGTGCTGAGTTCCTGGCGGTCTTCGCCACGGACCAGCGCGATGCATTCGTGATGCTGATGCTCGACGCGTTCAACTACGGCTGGCTCATCGGCCTCGCGGCATTCGGGATCCACCTCACCCTGCTCGGATACATCGTTCTCAAGTCCGGTGCGGCGCCGCGGGCTCTCGGTGTCGCATTGGCGATCGCCGGAGCGGCCTATGTTGTCGACACGCTTGCCCACGCTGTCCTTGGCAACTACAACGACTATGCATCGATCTTCCTCGTCATCGTCGCTGTACCCGCGGTGATCGCTGAACTCGGATTCACCGTGTGGCTCCTGGCAAGAGGCGGTCGAGATCTCGCGGTGTCGGCGTGACGATCACAACAGACCCAGGAGGCAACAACATGGAGCACACAAGCAGAGAGCAAGATCAAGGATCCCCGAAGACCACCATGCGGGCGATCGTTCGCAGCGGATACGGCCTACCCAACGTCCTTTCGCTACAGCAGGTGCCGAGACCGGAGGTCGGCCCCACTCACGTCCTGGTGAAGGTCAGCGCCTCATCGGTGAACGCACTCGAGTGGCACATGATGACCGGAAGCCCCTACCTGGTGCGGCTCCAAGCAGGTCTCCGAAGCCCAAAGCGCCCAACGATTGGCGCTGACATCGCTGGGATCGTTGAGGCAGTCGGTGAAGACGTCACGCGCTTTGCGGTTGGAGATCGGGTGTTCGGCGAGACCGGGACTGGTGGGTATGCGGAATATGCTGTTGCTCGCGAAGACGTTCTTGCATCAATCCCGACCGAGACGACATTCGAACAAGCCGCAGCTACGCCCGTGGCGGCATTCACCGCACTGCAAGGTCTCAGAGATCACGGCAGGATCCAGCGAGGTCAGCACGTCCTGATCAACGGCGCATCAGGAGGTGTCGGGACGTTCGCCATCCAGATCGCCAAGGCACTTGGCGCTGAGGTCACAGCCGTATGCAGCACAAGGAACATGGGATCCGCTCGAACCTTGGGCGCTGATCACGTGATCGACTACACACGAGAGAGCTATGCCGAGCGTGGGGAGCGGTACGACCTGATGTTGGACATTGTCGGGACAGGTCCCATCAGCGAAGGCAAACTCGTGCTCAAGCCCGGCGGGCGATACGTGGTTGTTGGCGGCCCGAAAGGGAAGTGGCTGGGCCCCCTCCCCCGACTCCTCCGAGCCAAGCTGGCGTATCTCTCGGGCGGCAAGAGCATGGCGTTCTTCGTCGCCAATCCGAATGCGGCTGATCTCGAGTTCGTGGCTGATCTCCTGGAGACGGGACAGATCGTGCCCCTCATCGAGGCCACGTATCCACTCGGTGAGGCTCCCGATGCGCTCCGGCAGTTCGGACATGGCCACGCCCAAGGCAAAACCGTCATCACGATTCCCTAACCCATTCCGTTCTTGCGTAACTGATGACCGGACGTCCGACCATCAGTTACGCAAGAACCTGATTCAGGTTGTCGGGTGGGTCTCCCATGGTGTGTCCCTCCACAAGAGGAGGATGAACACGATCGGGAGGAACGTCGCTGTCGTCACCTGCGAGAGCGTCACCGATCCGGCGGCGAGGTACGCGATCGTTGCGACCCAATCGATGGCCTG
>JBDLJV010000222.1:0-3049 GCA_039714175.1 Actinomycetota bacterium | reverse complement strand
TCGCAGAACGTTCCCACGCCTAGGCTGGTCGGATGGAGGGAACCGCATTCACAACAGTGAACCTCGGGCATGCGTACGGGAGAGTCGCAGCACTGCATTCACTCGACCTGTCGGTTCCTCGCGGGCGCACCGGACTCGTGGGAGCGAACGGCGCAGGGAAGTCCACACTCATCAAGATCCTTCTGGGCATCCTGACCCCGACAACCGGTACCGCATCAGTGCTGGGAATGAACACGAAGCGAGACACGATCGACATCCGCAGCGTCGTCGGGTACATGCCCGAAGGTCCGTGTCTCCCCCTCGACCAGACGGCAGCTGACTTCCTCGTATTCGCTGCAGGGACCGCAGGACTTCCCAAGCGGGCTGCCAGACAGAGAGCGTCCGACGTGCTCACGTTGGTCGGCCTCGATGAGGAGCGGTTCAGGTACCTCGGCGACTTCTCCACGGGCATGAAACAGCGTGCGAAGCTGGCCCAGGCGATCGTCCACGATCCGGAGCTCGTGTTCCTCGACGAGCCGACGGCGGGTCTCGATCCCTCCGGACGTGAGGAGATGCTCGACCTCATCCAGCGCCTCGGCACCTACGGGATCGATGTTGTTGTCTCCTCCCATGTCCTCCGCGACATCGAGCACACGTGTGACTGGGTGGTCATGCTTGATGAGGGAACCCTCCTGCATGCCGGGCCTATCCGCGGGAGCGAGTCGGAAGGCATTGTGCGTCTCGAACTCATCGACGATCCAACGCCCGTTGCTGCCGCTCTCACATCGCGCGGAGCCACCGTCAGTTCCATCGGGCGCGTCCTGGAGGTTTCGATCGAGGATGGTGATCCCTTCGAGATCATCAGGGACACGGTCGTGACCGAGGGAGCAGCTATCCGGAGGCTCGATGGTTCCGGTGGATCACTCGAGGACATGTTCCTCCGCCACGGAGCAGGCCAATGACTGACCGCGCCGGTGCCGTATACGACCTCGGATATGAGCCGTTCGAGGGTGAACGCACCGGAAGGTCCGGCGCACGCAAGACGGTGTTCTTCGACGGGGTCCGGCGGGTTCTCGGCCTCCGCAGGAAAGCACGACGCAAGATCATGCCGTGGGCGCTGCTCCTTATCGCAACTCTCCCCGTTGTCGCCGTCGTCGGGGTTGCATTCCTCGTGCCTGTCGCGGTCGAAGAGGGCCTGAATCTCGGCGAGCAGAACTCGGACTTCTTTGTTCTCGCGGGGACGATCACGATGCTCTTTACCGCCCTTGCTGCACCGGAGCTACTGATCCCGGATCGCAAGGATGGCGTGCTGTCGATGCTCTCGTCACGACCACTCACCGCAATCGACTACCTCGGTACTCGGTTCGCGAGCCTGGCCGCGGTCGTCGGCGGGTTCATGATCATCCCCCAACTCCTGCTGTTCCTCGGCGAGGCAGGGACCGGACCCGATGGACTCTTCCGCGGCATCGTGGATTCTGCCGACAAGCTCCCGAAGATCCTCGCCGTAGCAGGCGTCTATGTGATCGCACTTGTCCCGCTCGGCTTCGTGATCGCAAGTCTCTCCAATCGGAAGTCGATCGCGACGGCTAGCTACCTCGCCGTGACGCTCGCGCTCAGCGCTGTTTCGAATGCAATGGTCTTCGGCTCGACGATCACCGGGGGCCGCTGGGCGGCGCTTTTCGCCCCCATCGATACCGCCCATGCCGTGAACGCGTGGATCTTCGGTGCGTCTGGCGAGCCGTCTCTTCTCGACGCCGCAGACATCCACCCGGTTGTTGGCCTCGGGGCCCTGGCGGTCTTCGGCCTCGCGCTTTCGGCGTTCGCTGTCCACCGGTATCGGAAGCTGCTGTGACGACCGACCCCGCCTTCGTCGATCAACCCACGATCGAGGTGGCAGCCACCTCGAAGTGGTTCGGCCAGAAGGTCGCCGTATCGAACCTGTCCTGTTCGTTCGGACCCGGCGTGACCGGTCTCCTTGGACCCAATGGGGCAGGCAAGACGACCCTGCTACGCATGGTGGCAGGCCTCACGACGTCTTCCAATGGCACGGTTCGGGTTCTCGGAGAGGATCCCCGTCGGAATTCGAAGGTCTTCGCCAACATCGCCCTCGTGCCCGACGAGGACTCCGTCTACGGAGAGATGACGGCGCGCCGATTCGTCAGGTATGCGGCACAGCTGGCAAACGCCGACAGCTCGCCGACGGCTGTTGCCAGGACGCTGGACGAAGTTGCCATCAGCGACGCTGCCGACAGGCCGCTCGCCGGATTCTCCAAGGGCATGCGCCAACGTGCGAAGGTTGCAGCGGCGCTCACAACAGATCCGGAAGTACTCATCCTCGACGAACCCCTCAACGGGACGGACCCCGTCCAACGCGCCCACCTCATCGAACTGTTCCAGCAACTCGGAGAGGCCGGGCGCACCGTCATCGTTTCCTCCCATGTTCTCGAAGAGGTCGAACGCGTCTCGTCCCGTGTCATCGCGATCGTCGACGGGCGTCTAGCCGCAGCAGGATCGGTCGAAGCGATCAGGGCTGCCATGAACGATATCCCGTACGTGGTCAGGATCGAGACAGATCGGCCACGTGAACTCGGTGCAGCGATGCTCGTGTCAGGTGTCGCCGACACGGTCGAGGCATCCGATTCGGCAATCGAGGTCCGGACGGGTGACCTCGTCCGGCTCGGCACGGAGGTGCCTGCAATCGCCGCCGACCTCAACGCGAACCTCAGAGGTTTCAACCCCAAGGATGCTTCACTCGAATCGGTTTTCCGCTACCTGGTGGAGCGCAAGTGAAACCCGCCCTCGCTCTCCTCACCGTCTCGATCAGCCAGGCGCTACCCAAGAAACGTACGCTGCTGCTGGGACTCCTCGAACTCGCTCCGGCAGCCGTCTACCTCATGGCGACGACCAGCCGGACCGAGGCATTCGCTCTCGAAGGTGCAGTCCAGATCGGTGGCAGCATCTTGTTCTCACTCGTTCTGCCTGTGGTCACGATCGTGCTTGCTGCGGGTGCGCTCGGTTCCGAACGACGCGACCAGACACTCAGCTTCATTGCACTGCGTCCGATCCCACG
>JBDLJV010000221.1:0-3050 GCA_039714175.1 Actinomycetota bacterium | reverse complement strand
GTTCGCCCCGCGACGAGCGGAGGATTGGCAATGACTCACACCGAAACACTGGACAGAGCGGTACAAGCGATCGAGGAGCGCACCTACTGGAGCGCGTATCCGGAGCACCCGAAGGCGTACGGCGAGGATGCGCCGTCGGAGGGGGAGGGAGCTTTCGCCAACCTTCTCGGCAAGCCATTCGAGACCGATCAGGCCCATGAAGGGCACGTCGAGGTAGCCGAATCCTCTCCATTCGGCATCGAACTCGGGGTTACCTACCCGGCAACAGATGTCGATACGGTCGTGTCTGCAGCCGTCACAGCAATGGGGACCTGGGGGAGGGCTTCTGCCGAAGATCGTGCAGATGTGTGTATCGAGATCCTCGACCGGCTCGCCGCCAGCAGCTTCGAGATGGCTCACGCCGTGATGCACACGACGGGTCAGAGCTTCCTCATGGCTTTCCAGGCCGGAGGCCCCCACGCTCTTGACCGGGCGCTTGAAGCTGTTGCCTACGTGTACCGAGAGCAGAAGCGTCTTCCGGATCCACTCGTATGGGAGAAGCCGCAGGGCAAGCGCGACCCGCTGGTCATAGAGAAACGATGGATCACCCGGCCACGTGGAGTGGCGGTCCTCATCGGAGTCTCGACCTTCCCGACGTGGAACGGCTATCCCGGAATCTTCGCGAGCCTTGCCGCTGGAAACCCGGTCATCGTCAAGCCCCACCCGGGAACGATCCTGCCGCTTGCCGTGTTCGTGCAGACGGCGAGGGAGGTGCTTGCAGATCGCGGCTACGACCCGGATGCCATGCAGCTCATGGTGGACACGCCCGATGCACCCGTTGCCAAGGAACTCGTGATGCGACCAGAAGTGGGGATCGTCGACTACACCGGGGGATCCGGCTTCGGGAACTGGCTCGAGGAGAATGTCACGCACGCCGAGGTCTACACCGAGAAGGCCGGCGTGAACTCCGTCATTCTGGATTCTGCTGCTGACCTGGGTTCCGTGTTCAGGAATCTCTCTGTCTCCATGACCATGTACTCAGGTCAGATGTGCACGACCCCCCAGAATCTGTTCGTCCCCGAGACAGGGGTGACGGTGGCCGGAGAGAACGTGCCGTACGGTGAGGTTGTGGCCGGATTCGCGAAGGCGATCGGCGGGCTGCTCGGAGACGACGCCAGGGCTGGTGCGATCCTCGGCGCGATCAAGGGTTCGGACACGCTCGATCGACTCGCCCACGCGGCGACCCTTGGCAATGTGCTGCTCGAATCACGCGCAGTGCCGAGCGACGACTTCCCTGAAGCAACGATCCGCACGCCGGCCGTTGTCGAAGTTGACGGATCGTCCGACGCGTATGGAAACGAGATGTTCGGACCCGTGATCTTCGTGGTGAAGACGAGATCCACCGAGGACAGCATCACCCTGGCCAGAGAGGCGGCTCTGCAAAGCGGTGCCATTACATGGCTTGCGTACACGACGGATGAAGTGGTCCAGGACGAGATCATCGATGCAGCGGTTGACGCAGGAGTATCTGTTGCGTTCAACCTCACAGGTGGACTCTTCGTCAACCAGTCCGCGGCGTACTCGGACTTCCATGTGACCGGAGGGAACGCTGCAGGAAACGCGTCGCTCACCGATCCTGCCTTTGTTGCCCGTCGATTTGTCACGATCGGGGTGCGAATCGAGCCCTAGAAACGGCAAGAATCGCGTAATTTATGGATCTCAACCCCCTGTCCGCAGGAAAAGTTCGTTTGATTCGTCTATGTTCGTGGCACCCCAACGACGACCCTGGCCCTGGAGATTGTGACTACAACGCTTGATACGACGAACACGCCCGACCTGAGCGACGCGTTCCCGACCGTTGCCTGGTTGATTCGCGATTGGGCCCAAAGGACGCCTGATCGTGTCGCGATGCGCGACAAGGACTTCGGTATCTGGCAGGAGGTCACCTCTTCGACGTTGTGGGACGAGGTGCTGACAGCAGCACATGCGTTGCTCGCCCTCGGCGTCGGCCCGACCGATGTGACGTCGATCCACTCCGAGGATCGGCCCGAGTGGGTGATCTTCGACTTCGCCTCGGTGGCAATCCGCGCGATCTGCACCGGGATGTATCCGACGAATCCGATGGCCGAGGTCAAGTACCTCCTGAATGACGCCGGTTCGATCGTCCATTTCGCCGAGGACCAGGAGCAGATCGACAAGATCGTCGAAGCACCTGAGGGCTCGTATCCGACGGTTCGTAAGATCGTGTATGTCGAACCGCGTGGCGTCCGTTCGATGACCGACCCCAGACTGATGTTCTGGGACGAGTTCATGGACCTCGGCAGGCAGCATCGTTCGGAGAACCCCGGAGCGGTCGAACGTCTCATGGCAGAAGTCGATCCCGACGAGGTCATGACGCTCATCTACACATCCGGCACGACCGGCCCGCCGAAGGGTGCGATGTTGACGCACCGGAATATCGAGTACGGAGTCGAGCAGGTGCTGAACAGCCCGGATCGGTTCCAGGGTGGCCAGAGCGAGGATGTTCACGACGAGAAGCTGACCTACCTGCCCCTGTGCCACGTTGCCGAGCGGCTCTTCTCCTCATGGTCGATGGCCTACAACGGGCCGGTGCTCAATTTCGCTGAGTCGATCGAGACCGTGCAGGCGAACCTGCGCGAGGTACAGCCGACGGTCTTCTTCGCTGTTCCGCGCATATGGGAACGGATCCACGCCGGTGTGCACATCAAGCTCCAGGATGCGACGCTGCTGAAGCGTCTTGTCTCAGGTTTCGGCCTCAGCCTCGCCTCGTACATCGGCAGGGCCCGCGTGGGTAACGACGGCAATTTCACCCTCGCCTCGAGAGCTGCGTACTGGGTCGGCTATCCGCTCTTTTTCCGCTCGCTCCGTGAGCGGATCGGTCTGCGGCACTGTCGCTACGCATCCTCGGGTGCAGCGGCGATTGCGCCCGAGGTACTCGAGTTCTTCATGGGTCTCGGCATTCCCGTATATGAGCTGTACGGCATGACGGAGAACACAGCTGTGGCGACCACGAACTTCGATGGTCGCGTCAAGCTCGGGACGGTCGGCGA
>JBDLJV010000220.1:0-3051 GCA_039714175.1 Actinomycetota bacterium | reverse complement strand
CCTTTAGACTCGCTTCCGTGATCAATCGAGAACCCATCCCGTACAAACGGCCGTCGGGCTTCCGACGGCTCGTGACCATCGTTGTCTCGGCAGCGTTCCTTCTTCTGATGATGGGCCGGTGGCTCGCCACGTTGTGGACCGATTACCTGTGGTACGACTCGCTCGGAAGCTCGGGCGTTTGGGTGACGCTCACGTTCACGAAGGTGTGGCTCGTCGTTGCGGCGACGCTGCTCGCGTTCCTTGTCATCTGGATCAATCTCTTCGTCGTCGACCGGATCTCGCCTCGCAGCTTCCTGATCGCGGACACCCCTGACGAGGAGCTGCTGGAGCGTTACCACGAGTGGATCGAACCGCGAGTCGGGCGGGTTCGCCTCGGATTCTCTGCATTCTTTGCCCTCCTCATCGGTCTGGGCGCGGCGGCTTGGTGGCAGGACTGGCTCCAGTGGCGTAACGGTGTGCCCTTCGGAGTTGTGGACCCGATCTTCCAGAACGACATCTCGCGCTATATCTTCGGTCTCCCGCTGTACCGGGACGCGTACGGTTGGCTTTTCCAGCTACTCCTGATCACGACGCTGATCGTGGTTGCCGCCCACTACCTCAACGGCGGTATCAAGATCGGGGTACCCGGACAGGGAACGTCGGATGGTGTGAAGGCACATATCTCGATCCTCGTCGCGGCGATTGCTCTCCTGAAGGCGCTCGGCTATGTCTTCGACAAGTGGGAGTTGCTGTACTCGAGCCGGGGAGCGGTGTTCGGTGCCTCGTTCACCGATGTGAACGCCCAGGTTCCTGCCCTCAATCTGCTGATCTTCATCTCGATCATCTCGGCGATCATCCTGCTCGTGAACGTCTGGTTCAGGGGCTGGTCGCTTCCGGCGGTTGCTCTCGGCATCTGGCTCGTAACTTCGATCGGTGTCGGAGGTATCTATCCGGCACTGGTTCAGCGGTTCTCGGTCGAGCCGAACGAGCTCACGAAGGAACTGCCGTACGTTCAGCACAACCTGGACTTCACCCGATTCGCGTATGGCATCGACGGTGTCGACGTCCGACCTTTCAGCGCGTCACGAGATCTGACGGCCGAAGTCGTCGAGGAGAACCGGTCGACGATCAACAACATCAGGCTCTGGGATCCGGGCGTTCTCGCAAAGACGTATCCCCAGTTGCAGAACATCAAGACCTACTACAACTTCGATGACGTTGATGTTGATAGATACACGATCAACGGCGAGCTGGTCCAGGTCATGACCGCAGCGCGTGGTCTTGACGAGAACAACATCCCCGGTGGTGGATGGGTGAACGAACGGCTCATCTATACCCACGGACTCGGCGTGGTGCTCAGTCCGGCGAACGACGTGACGACCGATGGCCTGCCGGATTTCCTTGTTGAGGACATCCCGCCGGTGAATCGAACCGACGAAGCAAGCCTTGACGTGACCCAACCGAGGGTCTACTTCTCGGACGACTCACACGGGGACTTCCTCATTGCAGGTTCCCGGCAGGGTGAGGTCGACATCCCCCAGAATGGTGGAGCGAACGACGCGGCGTCAACGATCAGCTACGACGGTGCCGGCGGCGTGGAGTTGGGTGGATTCGTGAGTCGGGCAGCTTGGGCGTTGCGCTTCGGTGATCTCAACACGCTCATATCGAGCCAGCTCCAGCCCGACAGCAGGGTGATGATCGCCAGGAATATCGAGGATCGTGTGCACCGCATGGCGCCGTTCCTGCATTCGGACGACGATCCGTACATGGTCACGGTTGGTGGTCGCCTCGTCTGGATCATGGACCTCTACACAGTGTCGGGCCGCTTCCCCTACTCGGAGCTTGCGAACACAGCACGACTCAACGGTGGGTCCGATCTTCCGCGTACGTTCAACTACATCCGTAACTCCGTCAAGGCCGTGATCGACGCCTACGACGGCACGATCGACCTGTATGTGTTCGATCCCGATGACCCGCTCATCCGGACAAACGAGCGGATCTTCCCCGGTCTGTTCAAGTCGCTCGACGAGTTCCCTGAGGAATTGGTCGATCACATCCGGTATCCGGAGGATCTCTTCCGTGTCCAGACGGATGTCTACAAGCTCTACCACATGACGGATCCCGTGGATCTGTACCAGGTTGTTGATCCGTGGCAGATCGCTAGGGACCCTTCCACGAGTCCGAAGCCGACGCTTCGTGCAACCTTCGGCACGCCGCCGATGCTTCCGTACTACCTACTGATGGAGCTGCCGGGGGAGGAGCGGCTCTCGTTCCTGCTGATGCAGCCGTTCACGCCTGCGGAGCGCCCGAACATGTCGGCGTTCGTGGTTGCCAAGAGCGGGCCGCTGTCTGAGTACGGCGACCTCATCTCGTACACCATGCCGGAGGACCAACAGATCAATGGTCCCGGTCAGGTGGGCGACTTCATCGAGCAGGATCCCCGAGTGTCGTCCGAGTTCACGCTGCTCGGACAGGAGGGATCAACGATCGTCAAGGGCAACCTTCTCGTCGTCCCCATCGAGAACTCGCTCCTGTACGTCCAACCGATCTACCTCGAAGCTGAGAGCGGCGGTATCCCGCAGTTCAAGCGGGTGGTTGCGTCGTTCAACAGCCAGATCGAGATCGCAGACTCGCTCGACGAAGTGCTCGTTCAATTGTTCGGTTCAGCTTCCGATGGTGGCGACGACGGCGATGACGGCGATGACGGTGACGTGACGCCTCCGGACGGCACGGTTCAGGAGCAGGTCGAGGAGCTGTTGGCAAGAGCGCAGCTCGCGTTCGATGCAGCAGACGCTGCTCTGTCGAACGGCGACCTCGCCGAGTACCAGAAGAAGATCGACGAGGCAGCCGGCTATGTCGCCGAGGCGAACCGCATAATCGCCGCAGCCGCCGCCAACGCAGCCGACACCGACTCCTAGCGTTCATCGTTTGTCGTTGATCGTTCATCGCCCGTCGCCATCGATGCGGCCCGGCCGCATCTCTTGTCGATTCGCGTAGCGAATCTCTGGTCGTTCGCCCAAGGCGAACTCTTGTCGCTCTGCCCCGCAGAGCTTCCTCATGTCTCTTGTCGCT
>JBDLJV010000219.1:0-3073 GCA_039714175.1 Actinomycetota bacterium | reverse complement strand
AGGAGCCGCGAATATCCGGGCGCCGACGCCATGAGATCATCGTGCGAACCCTGGGCAACAACTCGCCCGTCCTCGATGAAGACAACCTCATCGGCGAGAGCGATCGACGACTTCCGGTAGGCGACGACAAGCACGGTCGAGGGCAGTTCTGACCGCCGCAGACCCTTCAGGATCTGGGTCTCCACCGAAGGATCCACTGCCGACGTCGCATCATCGAGGACAAGCACCCTCGGACGACGTATGAGTGCTCGGGCAAGGGCGACCCGCTGACGCTGACCACCTGACAAGGATGTTCCCCGCTCGCCGATGCGCGTATCGAACCCGTACTCGAGTTCATCGATGAATCGAACTGCTCCGGCAAGGGACGCTGCCCTGCGAACATCCTCACGATCCATCGGCACACCCAAAGTGATGTTGCCCTCAACCGTGTCATCGAAGAGGAACGACTCCTGGGATACGAATGCGACTTCGGTTGCCAGCTCCGACCGTGCGAAGTCCCTGACATCCCTACCGTCGATGGCGATGCGACCGGAGACCGGATCCCAGAGACGCGCGAACAGGAGGGCGAGCGTCGACTTCCCCGAGCCGGTTGGCCCGACAATCGCGACCGTGCGACCGCCTGCAATATCCAGATCCACCCCATCGAGCACCAACTCGTCGGGCGCGTAGCCGAACGACACGTCCGAGCTATCGATGGCACCGCCTGTGGAATCCTCCGTTGCCTCCTCCGTGCCGTGATCGACGACGTCACGAGCATCAAGAATTGCCTGGACACGTTGCCACGCAGCCATCGAGTGAGCCATCTCCCAAATCACGAAGCCGAGGAGCGACACAGGCATCGTCAACAGTGAGAACAGGTACGCGATCGTGACGAGATCCCCAGCCGACACGGCACCGGAGGCCAACCGGAGAGAACCTACGACGAGCACGGCGATCGTGATGATCGTCGGAAGTGACTCCACAACCGATCGGTATCCGACCCAGACCGAGTTGACGTGGATCAGCCGATCTCTGAGGTCATCCGACGCGACAGCAAACCTTCGGGTCTCCTCTTTTCTGCGGCCCAGCGCCTTGACCGTCAGGGCACCGTCGATCGATTCGTGGGCGATACCCGATACCCGGCCTCGCGACTCCTGCACGTCGACGAACGGCTGATACGTTCGGAAGGCACCGTGAATGTCCGTTGCGAGCATCGCGACAAGCCCGACGAGCACGACTCCACCAAGGAACAGATCATTGGCGGCAACCAACACGATCGTGCCTATGAGGAGGAAGAAGGACCCGGTCGCATACGGGAACGGGGCAAGCACGAACGTTCCCTGATTCGTGTCGACCTCGCTCACTGACAACAGATCGCCGGTTGACCTCGTGCCATGCCACGCGAAGTCCAGTCGCATCTGGTGTTCGATCAGTCGCTTGCGCGCATCGGCTCTCGTGCCGTACTGGAGCCAGCCTGCGGCAGATCTGCGAAGTGTTATGCCTACGGACTTCCAGACGGCGACCCCGACGACCAACGCGATCGCCGGCCAGAGCCGTCCTGCTGTTGATGCTCCGTTCTCAAGCACCGGGATGATCAAGGAGTCCGTGATGTGTCCCGCTACAACGGCCGAAGCGACGATCGCCGACACGAACAGCAGGGCGCCAAGCACAGCAAGGGTGAAAGACCAGGGGCGAAGTTTGACGAAGCCCCACGTGAGCTTGAACCCACCACCGAGCACAGAACCGAGTGAAGGAAGACTCGACGACGTGGTTGAGGGGCTTTCGGACATCAGCCAAGAATAGAAGTCAGTGCGTCGATGCATGACTCGGCAGAGCTGTAGTCTTGCCGCATGCAGTTACTCATCCTTGCTTCCGAAACACCTGAAGTCACATCGCATGCCCCGGCGGGTGACGATTGGGCAACCGTCGCGTACATCCTGCTCGGCATCGTCATGCTCGTCGCAGCCATCGGCACAGCCCTGGCCACCCCCAAGGGCGAGCACTAACCGAGCGTTCGGCGTTCATCGTTCAGCGTCGATCGACTGTCGCCAAACGATCAACGATCAACGCCCTAGGGCGTGACGATTACGCGGGTTCCGACCGTGGACCACTCGAAGACCGCTTCGGCGTCGTCCCACAGCTGACGAACGCAGCCACCTGATCTGTGCGTGCCCAGTTGGGCTGGCGTCTGCATCGGCGCCTTGTCCGGATGCACGGGGATCGAGTGAAAGCCGTACGGCCACTCACCGCGAGCGAATCGGACCATGTACTCCATCGTGATGCCGTCATACGGTGCCCACGCGTAACGCGACATGCTGTAGATCCGATAGCGGCCAACAGAAGGGACCCCGCGCCGTCCCGAAACCTGATGCGTCTTGTGCAGTTCGCCGGTCCCGTTGATCAGCCAGACGCGCTGACCACCGTTCGTGTAGAGGATTCTGCGTCCAGACCCCACATCGGGATACGGGAGAATCGGTTTCTCCGGCGATGCTGTCCCGGTTCGCCGAACGAACTCGGTCGACTCGGTGAACCTCACGATCACCTGACCGTTGTGCTCAACACCACTCTCGAGCGCCGTTGCGAGTCGGTCAGCAGTGGGCTTGTGCGGATCCCTTCCGAGTACATCGCTGTACAGGAGATCGATGAGACCCCTGTGGGTGACCGCTCCGTGGAGAGCCGTGTACTCCTGGCTGTGCGTGAACGCTTCAGCGATCGTCACGAGCGGCAGCCCGTTCCGGTATCGACCGACCCAGTACTCGACCTCGAAAGGATCCGGCTCACGATCGAACAGGGCGCAGTACAACCTCACGATCGAATCTGATATCTCGGGATCCCATCGATCCGGACCCGAGAACGCGAGCGCCCTGACACTCAGGACCGACATGCTCGCTCCGGCAACAAGTGCGTCAGTTCCGACGAAGCCGGCGTCATCCCAGAGCGCTCCCTCATCCGGAAATCTGATCAACTCCAGCGGACTGTGCTCAGCATCCGGATCTTCGTGATTGAACGCGACATCCTCGACAAGAGGGGTACCCGGGGTGAGGAAGGCGCGCTCTCCGGTTGCGACCGTCATGTCAGCCAAGCACCCGGAACT
>JBDLJV010000218.1:0-3098 GCA_039714175.1 Actinomycetota bacterium | reverse complement strand
GTGCTCAATGTTGCAGACCTTCTCGGCAAGGAGTCTTCGTCGCGGCCGGTGACGATCACCAAACCGGTCGATTGGAAGGTGGAGATGATCCGTGTTGCCGAGGATCCTCCGTTGACCGCCGATCTCGTGCTGCACCCCGTTTCAGGAGGAATCGCCGTCACCGGGAAGGTGTACTTCACCACGGTGGACACGTGCTATCGGTGCCTGAGCGAAATCGCAACTGTTCGCGAGGCAGCCATCGGAGCATTATTTGACCGCAGTAACGACGACGATGAGTCCTATCCTCTCAACGGCCACGAGATTGATGTGGCACAGATGCTTCGCGACGAGGTGCTCCTGTCGCTCCCAATCGTTGAGGATTGCGGCGACGACTGCCCCGGAGTTGTGAGTAGCGCACAAACGGACTTGAATACAGACCTCTCGGGTGACGACGGCGAGTCTCGCTCGCCCTTTGCGGTCCTCAAGGACCTCCTCGAACCCGAGGACTGAACGGAATAGGAATCTCATGGCTGTCCCCAAAAAGAAGATGTCGCGGTCACGGACCCGTCGCCGCAAGGCACAGTGGAAGGTCGCTCGACCGACCGTGTCGCGTTGCCCTCAGTGCAATGCACCGCAAGCGCCTCACCGCGCATGCAAGGAATGCGGTACGTACAAGGGGCGCGAAGTAACCCCAGCGTCGTAGCCGTATGCCGCTAATCGCTGTCGACGCCATGGGGGGCGACTTCGCACCCCGTGAGATTGTCGAAGGAGCGATACTCGCGGCACAGCAGGGAGTACGCATCGTCCTCATCGGCGATGAAACTCAGATAACACCCCTTCTCGACGGGAGGGGTGTTGACATTTCCATTCGCCACTCCTCCGAGGTCATCACGATGGATGACGTCCCTGCCCGCGCCCTGCGCGAGAAGAAGGATGCGTCGGTGGCGGTTGCCTCGCGCATGGTTGCCGATGGGCAGGCTGACGCAATGGTGTCTGCCGGGTCCACGGGCGCAGCCCTGGCATCGGCCGCGTTCATCATCGGCAGATTGCCCGGTGTTGCAAGACCGGGAATCGCCTCGATCTTCCCCACCGGCCACGTGATCATGGATATCGGGGCGAACATTGAGTGCAGGCCAGAGCACCTCTTGCAGTTCGCCGTGATGGGGGCCGCGCTCTCAACGGTCTATCAGCACAAGGACAGCCCCCGTGTCGGCTTGTTGAACATCGGGGAAGAGGATTCCAAGGGCCGGGATCTTGAGAAGGAAGCCTTCGCTCTGCTGAGCGACAGCGCCGCGGTGAACTTCGCCGGGAACGTTGAAGGGCGAGATCTCGCAACAGATGTGGCCGACGTCATCGTCACGGACGGTTTCACGGGCAATGTGTTGCTCAAGACCGGTGAGGGCACAGGGAAGCTGATCCAGAACATGATCCTCGAGACGCTGTCCAAGCCCGAGTATGTGGACGCTGTCCAGGATCTGATGCCCGCGTTCATGGAGATCAGGGAGCGTCTCAGCCCGGAATCAGTCGGTGGAGCACACCTCGTCGGCACCAACGGTGTCGTTGTCATTGCTCACGGTTCGTCATCCCGGGTTGCCATCGACAATGCCATCGAGATCGCTGCTGAAGGTGCCGAGAATGGCTTGGTTGACAGAGTCAGAACTGGGATTGCGTCGGCGGTGCACTGATATGGCTGACAGCAGCGATCATCGGGCAATCGTGGAAGAGTTGATCGGCTATCAGTTCGTGAACGGTGCGTTGCTCGAGACGGCGCTGACGCACTCGTCGTATGCATCCGAGAACGATGTCGAGTCCTACGAAAGGCTTGAGTTCCTCGGCGACGCGGTGCTCGAGCTCGCGATCACAGAACGTGTCTTCGCCGACCTCGACGGTGCTTCCGAGGGACGCATGACCAAGGTCAGGTCGGCCATCGTCGATGAAGGATCTCTGGCTGCTGTGTGCAACGACATCGGATTGCAATCGGCGATCCGGCTCGGAGTCGGGGAGGATCGCAATGGTGGACGCACACGGGCATCAATCCAGTCGGATGTGATCGAGGCGGTTCTCGGGGCGGTGTACGTCGATGGAGGAACGGAAGCTGCGTTCGCTGTCGTCTACCGGTTGCTCGGGGACGTGATCGCTGATCGTCTGTCCACCACCGAAGTGATCGACTTCCGCTCCAAATTGCAGGAGCGTCTCGCGCAGTCGGGCAAGCAGGTTGCCTTCGAATACGATCGAAGCGGACCCGACCATGCGGTCGTCTATGTCGCGTCGGCGTTCGTCGAAGGGGAAGTGATCGGTACGGGAACCGGGGGATCGAAGAAGGCAGCAGCCATCGACGCAGCCCGCGCGGCCCTTGCAGAGCCGACATCCGACATCTGACATCCGCAAACGATGAACGACAAACGCTTTTTGATTACATTCGTGTAATTCACTCTGGTAACCTCTAGCAACGTGAAACTAAAGCATTTGAAACTCCGGGGGTTCAAGTCGTTCGCGGATCGGACGCGTCTCGACTTCTCCTCGGGCGTCAACGTTGTTGTTGGTCCGAACGGTTCAGGCAAGTCGAACATCCTTGATGCTCTCGCGTGGGTGATGGGAACCCAGGGGACCAAGTCGTTGCGGACAGACAAGATGGAAGACGTCGTGTTCGCCGGGACGGCCACTCGACCGGCGCTCTCGAGAGCAGAAGTGTCATTGACGTTTGCGAATGACGACGAGGTCATGTCTCTCAATCTTGCGGAGATCACGATCACGCGCAGGCTCTTCAGGGATGGAACCTCCGAATACGAGTTGAACGGTGCTCCCTGTCGCCTATTGGATATCCAGGAGTTGTTGTCGGACGGAGGAATCGGACGTCACCAGCATGTGCTCGTGAGCCAGGGGCAGGTGGGTGACGTACTCAACGCTCGCCCCGAGGATCACCGAGCCGTTATCGAAGAGGCTGCTGGTGTAACAAAGCACCGCAGTCGCAGGGACAGGGCGGAGAGGCGTCTCGAGCGCACCGATCACGATGTCGAGCGACTCAATGACATCCTGTCCGAGAAGAAGAAGGCCATGCGGCCCCTCAAGAGGCAGGCCAACGCCGCTGCTCGTCACGACTCCGTCCGGGACGAGGCCCA
>JBDLJV010000217.1:0-3130 GCA_039714175.1 Actinomycetota bacterium | reverse complement strand
TCCACCGTTCATGTAGGCATTGAGGACCGATGCCTTCGCATCCTCGAGCGCCGTGTCGCGTTGTGACCTGATGAAAGAGAGCGTTGCGAATCGGTCTGCCAGCTCAGCTCGGATGTCTGTGAGGGCTGCCGTGCGTTCCTCGTGCTCGAGAGAGATCCTCGTGAGCTTCGCGTCCGCGGTGGCAACTCTGGCCTCGACCGCTTCAAGCTTCCCCTGAGCAGCGAGAACGTCCTGCGCGAGCATCGACTTTTCTGCGGCGACGTCGTCGATCTGTGCAGAGAGAGCCAACACCGATTGGCGGATCTCCTTCAGTTCATCGTCAAGGCTTCCGCCGGTCGCGGGACCCGCGAGCGAGCCAACGATCAGGACAGCGAGAGCGAGGAAAAGGGCGCGGCGAATCACGAGCGCAGGGTGCGGTGGACTGCAAGGCTCAATGAGCTACCGATGAGACCGGTAGCAACACCGAACAGCAAGACCAGCGCGCCCTGCCGAAGGATGAAATCGTTCTGTATCGCGAGGCTGATGTAGTTGGGGAGATCAGTGAGCCGGTCAACGGCCAACTGCTGGGTGACCACGATGAATGTGACCGCCAGTGCGCCTCCAATAAGCCCTTCCAAAGCCCCTTCGATAAGGAAAGGCGTGCGCACGAACCAGTTGCTCGCTCCGACGAGTCGCATGATCTCAATCTCCTCGCGCCGAGCATAGATCGCCATGTGGATGGTGTTGGCGATTAGCGCGATCGCTGCCACGCCGAGCGCGACAGCAAAGAGCCAGACCATGATCTGAAGAGCGTCTCTCAGCGCGACCATCGCGTTGATGGCGTCACCAGCCGACTTGACCTCCTCGACACCAGGTGTTGAGGCGAGCCGAATGACAATCAGGTCATAGTCCTCGGGGTCAATGGGCTGGACACGAAGCGAGGCTGGCAGGAGATCGGGATTCTCCTCGAGCACGCGGAGCATGGCCTCATCGTCTGCGAACAGAACGAGAGCTTCATCGAACGCTTCCTGCTTGGAGACGTAGAACACATCGGCGACCTGAGGCCACGAAGCCACCTCGTTCTGGAGTTCAGCCGTCGCCTCGGAAGTCATGTCGTCCTGGAGGAACGCGATCACGCGGACGTCCTCGGCCCACTGGACCGTGTTGACACGCACGATCTCACCGAACACCCAGGTTCCGAAAAGAAGCGTCAGAGAGATGAATACGGCAAGGATCGCTCCCATGACGACGAGAGCGTTGCGTCCGAGGTTGTTGAACGCCTCTTTGAATATGTAGGCGAGGCTGGTCATGCTTCGACCTCGCCTTCGTTGCTGTCCTCGGCGTCTTCCGGCTCGGCGGACTCCGCTACAGGGTCGTCCTGTCGGTCGTGCTCAACAGCGTCGGCAAGCGCGTCGGCTGTCGCTTCGTCGACGAGAGCCTCGAGTTCATCTTCGACGTCTTCGACCGCCGGGATCTCCTCAACGACTTCGGTGGGCACGGTCTCGGGGATGGTCTCGGTTGGGCGTGTCTCGTAGATGCCCCGGGACTCATCGCGAGCGATGTGGCCTCGATCGAGTTGGACGACTCGTCGCTGCATGGCGTCGACGATCGCGTGGTCATGGGTCGCCATCACAACGGTTGTACCCGTGCGATTGATCCGGTCAAGGATGCGCATGATCCCCACAGACGTTGCCGGATCGAGGTTTCCGGTCGGCTCATCGGCAAGCAGGATGAGTGGACGATTCACGAATGCCCTGGCAACGGCGACACGCTGCTGCTCACCGCCGGAGAGCTGGCGTGGCAGGCGGTCGGATTTGTCCGACAGGCCGACGAGCTTCAGAACCTGTGGAACCTGGTTCCTGATCACCGAACGGTGCTTCCCCGTCACTTCCATCGCAAAGGCGACGTTCTCGTACACGGACTTCGTCGGGAGAAGCTTGAAGTCCTGAAACACGGTTCCGATGGACCTTCGCAGGTACGGCACCTTCCAGCTGGGGAGATCCGAGGCATGCTTTCCGGCAATCCAGAGGTCGCCGTTGGTCGGGAGTTCCTCGCGCATCATCAGACGGATGAGCGTCGATTTCCCGGATCCGGAAGCTCCAACAAGGAAGACGAATTCTCCCTTGAGGATTTCGAGATTGGCGTCCTTCACGGCGACAGTTCCGCCGGGATACACCTTGGTTACGTTTTCGAGTTTGATCATTGAATGAACTCAGTAGTGGCTGATTCTTGGCCCATTCGGCAGCCGGCTGGGAGGATACCGGTGGAATCCGTTAAGAACGTGTATTCCCTTCACACGCGTACTCGCAGCAGGGTATGATCGGGTGCTAGCGGCACGTACGACAGGGCTGGTGACGTGCTGGTTGTAACGCGATAGGGATGGCATCGAGTGATTCTTCGGCGAGGGACATTTCATGCGGTTGCATGGCTGCTCACCGTCGCCACCGCGCTGCTTGTCGCATCTCCGAGTCAGGCAGGAGAGTTCGATCCTGAATCGCTCATGGAGGACTACGAACTCCAGTCGCTCATGGAGGATTTCGGCCCTGAATCGTTCGTGGCGGAGTTCTCACCGTGGCTCTTCGAGGTCGACCCCATTGCATTCCAGTGCCCGCCTCCCCCCGGCGTGTACCCGGAACCTGACCCGTGCGTCATACGTCCCGTGCCTCCGTCAACGCCGGAGTTCCCGGATGCGATCGATGACAAACCCGATGCACCTGAGTGGTACTGCGATCCCACCGCCAAGGAGGGCGTGAGCGAATTCCGTCGAATCCTCGTGAGGAACTACGGCATCGGCGCAACGATCGAGCGCCAATGCGACGTCACATGGGGGTACGAGTTCAGCTACCACAAGATGGGTCTCGCCCTCGACTGGAGAGTCGATGTCGTCGAACCGGACGAATGGGCGAAGGGTCTGTCGCTCATTGATTGGCTACTCAGCGATGACACTGACGAGAACGAGTTCGCCATGGCACGACGTCTCGGGATCACGCAGATCATCTGGAACAACCGGATATGGTCTTCAGACCGGCCGACATGGCGGGTGTACTGCCAGACCGATGCCTGCCTCGCCAATCGCACACTGCGCCACGATGACCACATGCATATCTCCTTCAGCGTCGAAGGCGCCTATCTACACACCAGCTACTACGAA
>JBDLJV010000216.1:0-3133 GCA_039714175.1 Actinomycetota bacterium | reverse complement strand
GCCGCCCACGCCTTCCGATCGGATCGGCGGGAGTCATCGATGGCCACCGAGGCGAGTTGAGGCAGCGTCGTCCAGACCGTCCAGAGACCGACCGGTGCAGGCGACTCCGTAGCCCATGAATCGTCGGAGATCAGCTCTGCGAGGCCTTCGCCATCGGTGATCGTTTCACTGATCAGCTCTGCGAGTCCGGACCCAGACCGGAGTTTCTGTTCGAGCGAAGTCACGGAACCGACAGGTGCGGCGATGTATGGACTCAGCAACACGCGCCGCAGAGCGTCGTCGTCACCGGTCGTTGCCGCGACGAGGTCTCGCACGAATCGCACGATCGGCTCATCGGCAAGTCTGGATTCATCATGTGTATGGGGGAGGGAGCGCTGATCGAGTGCCGTTGCAAGCTCGGCTGCGAACTCGGTGCGGGTCCTCATGAACACGGCGATTCGCTCAAGCGGCACTCCTTCGAGGAGGTGCAGGCGCTCGATATCCGAAGCGATCCAATCCGCTTCCTCTGAGCGCATCGAGAACGTGTGAGCCATGACTGATCCGCCGGTTCGTGTGCTGAGCACCTTGCCTGCGCCGCCACGGAGTTCACGTCTTGTCACAGCAACAGCTGACGAGAGGATCTCGCTCGGCACCCTGAAGGAGGTTGTCAGGACCAGTCTTTCGGATCGTTTCCCGAGCGCTCTCTCGGTTGCATCCGGGAACGAGAATACGTTGTCGAGGTCCGTGCCTCGGAAGGAGTAGATCGACTGGTAGGGATCTGCGGCAACGATGAGATCCGATGTGTGCTGAGAGATACCGAGCAGAAGTCGTGCCTGGGCGGGGGACGTGTCCTGGTACTCATCTGCGACCACGAGACGGTATTGCTCCGACAGCGAGGGGGAGGACTCGATTGCAGCGACGGCGTCGGAAAGCACCCGTCCGTAGTCGGTACGGCCGCGAAGAACCTGCACCTTGAGGTAGCGGTCGAAGAATCCGGGGATGCCCTTCCAAAGGTCTCGATCCTCTTTGGCGATGTCACTTGGTTGCTTGAGGTGCTCGTGGCATCGAAGGATGAAATCCGTCATCTCGCCCGCAAACTCGTTGGAGGTGAGTATCGGACGGAATGGCAATGCCCATGCTGCCGGATCTTCATCGGAGAGGAGGGACGCCACGAAGCGTTCCTGCTCAGCTCCGGCAAGAACCGAGGGTGGTGACGTCCATCCGAGATCGGTGGCATGTGCTTCGCCGATGCGCATTGCGATCGAGTGATATGTGGAGACGTTGATGCGCGAAGAAACTGATCCGAGGAGGGACGCCAATCGGGTTCGAATGTCGTTGGCGCCGCTGCGGGAGAACGTGAGGACGATCGTCTCTTCGGGAGAGACAGCACCGCTCTCTATGGCAGCGGCGATACGGTTGCACAGAAAGGCCGTCTTGCCGGTCCCGGGCCCACCGACAACGATCTGGGGTCTCCCGGGTGGAACCTGGTGCTCTGCCCACTGGTCGGGGCCGATCCGAGTCTCGGAGGCACCCCCGGCTGCGTCCGAATCAGTCATCTGTAGGTGCGGTTCCGTCAGTGGTCGTGTTCCACGCTGGGCAGAGGTTGTCCTTGAAGTCACACCAGTTGCACAGCGCAGAGGTCTTGGCCGGCCATGTGTCGGTCACGATGGCTCGTTCGATGGCGCCCCATAGTGCAGCCAGCTGCTTGTGCATCGCGTCGAGCTGTGCATCCGTGATGTCCATGGTGTATTCGGTTGGGCCATTGAGGTAGAGGAGGCGAATGCGTGTGGGCGTGACTCCGCGCGCGATCCTGATCAACAGCGCGTAGATCTTCAGAGCGAAGAAGGCCTTGTTCGCGTATCGCTCACCCGGTGCCTTCCCGGTCTTGTAGTCGGTGATCACAAGGGCTGTGCGCTCGCTGCCGTCAGGGCCGATCTCGGTGACCTCCTCCATGCGGTCGAGGATGCCCCTGATCTTCATGTGATCGACATCGACGAGCAGATCCATTTCGAGAGCCAGTGGTTCGAAGGAAGTCGGATCCTCGATCGAGAAGTAGGTGGCGAGCATATTGAGGCTCTCGATGCCCCAGGTGCGTTCCTCTTCGACAGAAGGGAAGAGGTCCGCGTACTCGGTTGGTTTGAGCTCACTCCATGCCTCACGGAACAGGTCGTACAACCGTTCAGGGGAGCGGTCGGGAGCGGGTTCGGAGAAGAGGCGCTCGAGGGCGAGGTGGGCAGTGGTTCCTCGTGCCTGATAGATCGTTGGCTCCGTCGGGATCTTGTCGATCGATTTGAACTTGTAGAGCTGCGGGCACGTCTTGAAGTCGCTCGCCCGCGACGGTGACAGGGTTGCCAGGACGGGTGCGTCGAGGAGGGTTTCGTCTGTGGTGTTGGCCATGATGTGACTGTACCCACCCGTTGTGACACGAACGACACACGACATGCGACCAACGACGAACGATGAACGCCTGCCCGCGAAAACTACTTGCAGCCCGCGAAAACGAACAGGCGATTTGGGTTGCGTTGGTGCACGGGGGTCCATACATTCCCTATTGCTCGAAGGGCGCAAGCCCCCAGGGCATGGCGGCTGGGTCACCGATTCGGTGAACATCCGGGAAACCGGAGGTCGCCAGCGAGACGGGGAAACTCGGATCGCACGGTCACCCGCTTCGGCGGGAGACAGACCTCGAGAGGGAGCCCAGCCTTCGAGGGGTCACAGGAGAGAAGCCCTCGGGTGGATCTCCGGCCTGACCGGGATCTCGGTTTCGGACAGGATTGTGTCGACGGGCTTCGGCTCACCGACACAGTTTCGGATCAAATGGAGCTTCGGCTCCAGGAGAGAAGAGACAGTTCCGGATCGACCGGGGCTTCGGCTTCGGAAGAGATGGAACGGTTCCCGACTGATCGGGGCTTCGGCTTCGAGAGGGAAGGGACAGTTCCGGATCAATCGGGGCTTCGGCTCCAGGAGAGATGGGACACCCCGGGACACGGCGGGAAACTGCCGGGAACCGGATCGGAGCGGCTAAGCCGCTTCAGAGCAAACCCCGAGAGGGCGAGACCACGGTCAAGCTTCCTCGGGGTTTTGCGCGTTCTGTCCTGCGGCTCAACGCCGCGGGAGGGAACGTTCGCTTTGCTCACTGTCGGAACGCTTCGCT
>JBDLJV010000215.1:0-3138 GCA_039714175.1 Actinomycetota bacterium | reverse complement strand
CACATGGAGTTCTTCCGCTACCTCCGCACGCTTCTCGATGACATGGGCGGTTCTGAGATCCGTCTCTTCGGCGGTGGGGGAGGCACCATCCTCCCCGAGGAGGGTGACGAACTTCGGGACGAAGGCACTGCCCACGTCTACTCACCCGATGACGGCCGACGCCTCGGACTCCAGGGCATGATCGACGACCTGCTCTCTGAGGCCCACCACGATCAGCCATCCTTCGGTGAGGAGATGGTCGACAGGGTCTTTGCCGGTGATATCCGCGCCATCGCTCGAGCGATCACGTTCGCGGAGAACGAGGTCTCGGAGGATCACGTCCTCGAGGCGATCCGTGATCGCGCAGCAGAACACTCGGTTCCTGTGGTCGGTTTCACCGGTACGGGCGGTTCGGGTAAGTCATCGATCCTCGACGAGCTGGTGTTGCGCTTCAGGCGCGACTTTCCCGACCGCAAGATCGCGGTGATCTCGGTGGATCCGACCAAGAGGCGCTCCGGAGGCGCCCTTCTCGGTGACCGCATCCGAATGAACGCTGTCGAAGGGGACAACGTCTACATGCGATCACTCGCCACTCGCCAGGCGAATCTTTCGATGTCGCCCCACGTATCTGATGCCGTTCAAGTTGTGAAGGCCGCGGGATTCGATCTCGTACTCCTTGAGACCTCAGGCATCGGTCAGTCCGACACTGAGATCGTGGATGCCTCCGACGTCTCGGTCTACGTGATGACACCCGAGTACGGAGCAGCAACACAGCTCGAGAAGATTGACATGCTCGACTTCGCCGACATCATCGCTGTGAACAAATCGGATCGTCGCGGCGCCGACGACGCTCTGAGGGACGTCCGGAAGCAGGTGCGCCGGAACCGAACCGCCTTCGATGTTGCAGACGATGATCTCCCTGTCGTCGCGACGATCGCATCAGCGTTCAACGACGACGGTACCCAGCGGCTGTACGAGTGGATCATGGGGGCTGTCGAGCAACGATTCCCCGATGCGTTCACCGCGACGCCACACAGGGAGGGGCGGATCGGCACGGAACCGATCATCCCTCGATCGCGCGTGCGGTACCTCTCCGAGATCGCAGACGCCATCCGGGCGTACGACAGCGATACGGCTCGTATTGCGCACGCGGCAAGCGACCTACAGGCACTTGATCGAGTCGGGGAGCTCTCTCCCTCATCCGACTTCCAATCCATCACATCAGGGATGAGGGATTCGATCCCTCGTGACATTGCCGAACAGCTGGAAGCCTGGGACACGACACGTGATGAATACGAGGGAGGTCATGTCTCCTACGAAGTCAGGGGCAGGGAGATCACCGTCGACAACACGGTCGACACGATGTCCGGCACGAGCTTTCCCAAGGTCGTCCATCCCGATTACCTCGGCTGGGCCGATCGCGCCAGGTGGCTGCGTCAGGAGAACCTCCCCGGTCGGTTCCCGTTCACAGCCGGAGTCTTCCCGTTCAAGCGCGAGCAAGAGGATCCGACGCGGATGTTTGCCGGCGAGGGTGGCCCCGAGCAGACGAACCGCCGTTTCCATTACGTCGCCGCGGGAATGCCAGCCGTCCGTCTCTCCACGGCGTTCGACTCGGTGACGCTGTACGGGCAGGATCCCCACATGCGTCCGGATATCTATGGGAAGGTCGGCAACTCGGGCGTGTCGGTTGCAACGCTCGACGATGCCAAGAAGTTGTACTCCGGCTTCGACCTGCTGTCGCCGACCACCTCTGTGTCAATGACCATCAACGGCCCGGCACCAATGATGCTGGCTTTCTACTTCAACGTTGCAATCGACCAAGCGTGTGAGAAGTACCTCAGGGAGAACGATCTTCTCGATGATGTCGAGAGCGCGCTCACCCGCCGCTACGACGACAACGGACTATCGAGGCCTGAGTACCACGGCGAGCTTCCGCCGGGTCACAACGGTGCAGGACTCCTGTTGCTCGGTATCACGGGTGCTGATCTGCTGCCGGCAGAGATCTACGAGAGCATCAAAGCCGAAACGTTCCGCGCGATTCGTGGAACCATCCAGGCCGACATCCTCAAGGAGGACCAGGCTCAGAACACGTGCATCTTCTCCACGGAGTTTGCACTCTCGATGCAGGGCGACATTCAGCAGTACTTCATCGACAACGCCATCGGGAACTTCTACTCGGTGTCCGTCTCGGGCTACCACATGGCAGAAGCAGGAGCGAACCCCATAAGTCAGCTTGCGTTCACGCTCGCGAACGGGTTCACGTTCGTCGAGTACTTCCGCTCGCGAGGCATGGACATTGACAACTTCGCCCCGAATCTCAGCTTCTTCTTCTCGAACGGGGTCGATCCTGAGTACGCGGTGATCGGTCGTGTTGCCCGTCGTATCTGGGCGAAGGCAATGCGCGAGCTCTACGACGCGGACGAACGGTCACAGAAGCTCAAATACCACATCCAAACATCGGGTCGATCCCTCCACGCGCAGGAGATCGAGTTCAACGACATCCGTACAACGCTTCAGGCGTTGTACGCCATCTACGACAACTGCAACTCTCTTCACACCAATGCCTACGACGAGGCCATCACAACGCCTACCGAGGATTCGGTTCGCAGGGCACTGGCGATTCAGTTGATCATCAACCGAGAATTGGGAATCGCCAAGAATGAGAACCCGCTCCAGGGCTCGTTCGTCATGGAAGAGCTCACGGGCCTCGTCGAAGAGGCGGTGCTTGCCGAATTCGATCGTCTCAGCGATCGCGGTGGGGTGCTCGGCGCCATGGAAACCATGTACCAGCGTTCCAAGATCCAGGAGGAGTCGCTCAAGTACGAGCACATGAAGGACTCCGGAGAACTCCCGATCGTTGGTGTCAACACGTTCCTGTCGAAAGACGGTTCACCATTCGTGAGGCCTTCCGAGGTGATCCGATCGACCGATGAGGACAAGACCCGACTGATCTCCGATCTCGACGCCCTGCACCTCCGCTCCGCCAAAGACGCCGAGGCTGCATTGTCCGAACTGCAGCGCACGGCGCTGGCAGGTGAGAATGTGTTCGCCTCCCTCATCGAGGCGGCGAGAGTGTGCTCGCTCGGCCAGATGTCCGACGCTCTCCACCACGTCGGCGGTCGCTATCGCAGGAACATGTAGCAACGCGTAGCAGCCACC
>JBDLJV010000214.1:0-3141 GCA_039714175.1 Actinomycetota bacterium | reverse complement strand
GCCCGCGCTGTCTCAGGATCGTCAGCCTCAGCGAGCGTGCGGCGATGGATCACGTTGACGGCTCCCTGAGCTCCCATCACAGCGATCTGTGCCGTTGGCCATGCGAACACGATGTCGGCGCGCACCGCTCGCGAGTTCATGACGAGGAATGCGCCTCCGTAGGCCTTGCGCATGATCACCGTGATGCGCGGGACCGTTGCCTCGGAGAACGCGTAGAGAAGCTTCGCTCCATGCCGAATGATCCCGTCGTGTTCCTGGTCCACACCTGGGAGGAACCCCGGTACGTCGACAAGCGTGACGAGCGGGATGTTGAAGGCGTCACAGAACCGGACGAACCTGGCGGCCTTGGTCGATGCTTCGATGTCGAGCGTGCCGGCGAGGACGGCCGGTTGATTGGCGACGACACCGATGGTGTACCCATCGAGGCGAGCCAGGCCCACGACGATGTTGCCCGCCCAGTGCTCGTGCACTTCGTAGAACTCCCCGTCGTCGACGATGCTCTCGATCACGTTCTTGACGTCATACGGCTGATTCGGTGAGTCCGGAATGATCGCCGTAAGCGATTCATCCATGCGATCAGGAATGTCCAGCGGAGTGAAGAACGGAGGAACCTCCATGTTGTTCTGCGGCAGGAACGAGAGGAGGTACCTGATCTCTTCGAGAGCATCCCTGTCGTCATGCGCGACGAAATGTGTGACCCCGGATCTGGAGGCGTGCGCGTGCGCACCACCCAGATCATCCATGGTGACTTCCTCGCCTGTAACGGTCTTGATCACATCCGGACCCGTGATGAACATGTGCGATGTTCCCTCAACCTGGTAGATGAAGTCGGTGAGGACGGGGGAGTAGACGGCCCCGCCGGCACACGGTCCCATGATCACCGAGATCTGTGGGATCACACCGGACGCTCGCACGTTTCGTTCAAAGATCTCGCCGTATCCGTTGAGAGCGAGGACGCCCTCCTGGATCCGCGCACCGCCCGAATCCTTCAGGCCGATGACCGGTGTGCCCGTGTCCATCGCCAGATCGAGGACCTTCACGATCTTGTTCGCTACCGCCTCACCGAGGGAGCCTCCGAAGCGGGTGAAGTCCTCGGCGAAGACGATGACGTTGCGACCGTCGACTGTTCCCCATCCGGTGACGACCGCGTCGCCGAAGGGTCGCCTGTCCTCGATGCCGAATCCAGTGGCACGATGCTGGACGAACGGGTCGATCTCTTGGAACGACCCCTCATCGAGCAGCAACTCGATTCGCTCGCGAGCGGTGAGCTTGCCTGCGTCGTGTTGGCGTTCGATCGCCCTCTGATTGTCAGGCGCGGTGGAGCGCGCGCGGAGTTCGCGCAGCTTCTCGATGCTCTCTTCGGTACTCACCGGCCCTCCCGGTAGGCTCGTCAGTGATCAGGTGATGATTCGACTCATACAGACTTGATATGGATACACAATACGACATCGTGCGAGCAGACACCCTGGCGAGCACCCAGGACGAGGCCAAGAGGCGAATGGTCGACGCCGGGAAACCCGTGCTCGTCATCGCCGAGCGTCAGACCGGCGGTCGTGGGAGACAGGGGCGGGAGTGGATCCAACCCGACCGTGGGCTGTTCACCTCGTTCAGCTTCGAGTCCGACTGGGAACCAGGGGACAGAACCCTCATCCCTTTGGTGGCGGCAGTGGCGATGCGCGCCTCCATCGATGATGTCCTCGATGTCGCGATCGGTCTCAGATGGCCGAACGATCTGATGGTGGAGGCCGCCAAGGTTGGCGGGGTCCTCGTCGAGGCCTCCGATGATGTCCTCACGGTGGGGTGCGGATTGAACCTGTGGTGGGCAGCACCGATCGCCGGCGCTGGGTCTCTCCTCTCCGCTGATCCGGCGGAGTATTCAGTGGTCGGCCTCGCATCAGTGTGGGCCGACACCCTGGTCGCGTACCTGTCGGCGGGCAGCAACCGGTGGCCTCGAGCCGCGTACGAGGCGGCATCTGTGACACTTGGTCACGAAGTGGTGTGGGACGGCGGCAGCGGGACTGCCAGGGCGATAGCCAGTGATGGAGCGCTCGTCGTGGATACGGCCACCGGTCCGATCGAACTGCGGGCAGGAGAAGTGCACACGCGCCGCTAGATTCTCCACCAGACCGAGGAGAGATACGCGTGGCCGTACAAACCGGTGAAGGCACCATCGAGATCATCTACGGATCAACCAGCATTCCTGCTGGTCCCCAGACACTGAGCGGATACCTGGCCCGCCCCGACGGAGAGGGCGAGTGGCCGACCGTGCTCGTGTTCGGCCCGGAGCCGGAGCCGACATCCTCGGTGAAGAACATCTGCAGGGTTCTCGCCCGCCACGGCGTCGCAGCCCTGGCTACCAGCCTGTCAGGCAATCACGAAGTCAACACAGCGGTCGCGCAACGTGCTGCGGCATTCGTGTCGGACGCTACAGGATCATGGTCGAACGCCCAGTTCGGATACGGTGTCCTGGCCTTCGGTTCGGGGATCTTCGACGCAGCCGCCCTGGCCGCGGCCGACGGGCGCGTCGGCGCCATCGCCATGGTCTCGTCAACTCTCGACGGGCTGGTCGTTGAGCAGTTGTCGACGGCTCAGATCACTGCTCTCTGGATCGGCTCGAGAGCGGACGGTTCAGTCGACGTCGACGCGTCGGTGGACGCCAAGGAGCAGCTCCCCCAGACGACGTACGTCATCCACACGGATGCTGAGCAGGGCTTCTGGGACGATGGGTCCGAAGGCTTCGATGACGAGGCGGCGGAGGACACCGTCGAGCGTGTTGTCTCGTTCTTCAGTTCCGAGCTCCCCCCGAGGGTGTGACATGCAGAAGTCCGTAGTCACCGGAGGAGCAGGGTTCATTGGATCGAACCTCGTCGATCGGCTTGTCGACGATGGTCACGAGGTGTTCGTGATCGACGATCTGAGCTCGGGTTCCATTGCGAATCTGAGGCTCGCGAGACAGCGCGGATCGGTGGCACTGCACCAGATCGATGTCACATCATCAGAGGTCGTCGAACTCGTGCGATCCTTCCAGCCGAACAACGTGTTCCATCTGGCAGCCCAGATCGATGTTCGCAACTCCGTCGCGGACCCCGTGTACGACGCGCGCATCAACATCCTGGGAACAGTCAACATGCTCGAGGCTGC
>JBDLJV010000213.1:0-3241 GCA_039714175.1 Actinomycetota bacterium | reverse complement strand
GCCGAAGACCTTGGTACCGAACGCCGCGCACGGATCCGCTCGGAAGAGCGAGCTGAGGTGGCAGCGCATCTTCACGATTCCGTTCTCCAAACCCTGGCCCTCATCCAACGTGCCGACGATCCCAAGAAGATGGTCACACTGGCACGCGCACAGGAACGCGACCTGCGAGCGTGGCTGTATGACCCGGAGGCATCGGACGACGAAACCCTGAAAGGGGCTCTCAGTTCTGCAGCGGCGAAGGTGGAAGAGGCACACGACATCCCTGTATCGGTTGTCGTCGTGGGAGACACAGATCTGCCCGTCGACAAGCAGAAGGCGCTCGTCGGAGCCGCTACAGAAGCCATGATGAACGCTTCCAAGCATTCGGGAGGTGGCAACGTATCGGTATATGCAGAGGCGATGGAGGACAAGGTCGACGTGTTCGTCACCGATCAGGGTGATGGTTTCGACGTTGACACGATCGATGGTGATCGAAGAGGTATCTCAGAGTCGATCCAAGGCCGCATGTCGCGTCACGGCGGCACAGCAGAGATCGTCAGCGCACCGGGCGAGGGAACCGAGGTTCACCTCACCATGAAGAGGAGTTTCCTATGACATCCGTATTCCTTGTCGACGACCATGCGTTGTTCCTCACCGGAGTGCGGGCAGAACTCGAGAACGAGTTCGACGTTCCAGGTGTTGCTTCCGACGTGGATACAGCGATCGACACGATCCGCACCACCAAACCGGATGTCGTTCTCGTCGATGTGCACATGCCAGGTGGTGGGGGCGTGACTGTGGTGTCGAATGTGATGGAGACCAACCCCGACATCCGCTTCCTGGCCCTTTCGGTGTCGGATGCGCCCGAGGACGTAATCGCAATGATCCGCGCCGGGTGCCGTGGGTACGTGACCAAGTCCATTGCTCCCGATGAGCTCGCCGCAGCGATCCGCCGGGTGGACAGCGGCGACGCGGTCTTCTCGCCGTCTCTCGCCGGATTCGTCCTCGAGGCTTTCTCGAAGGCTGTTCCCGTCGAGGAAGATCCCGAACTCGATCAGCTCACGCCGCGCGAACAGGAAGTCCTCCGCCAGATCGCTCGTGGCTACCAGTACAAGCAGGTAGCCCGCCGACTCAACATCTCTACCAAGACGGTGGAGACCCACGTATCTGCCGTACTGCGCAAACTCCAACTCTCCAACCGCCACGAACTCGCCCGCTGGGCCTCCGACCGCCGCATCGTCTAACCCCATCTCTCCCGTTCTTGCGTAACTGATGGTCGCACGTGCGACCATCAGTTACGCAAGAACGCAGGGGCGGTGGGCTGGTAGCGTGGTCTCCTCAGGAAGGAGGTGAAGATGGGCAACCGATACGAACGCTTGACCACCCCGATGATCCGGGTTGACGGGACGCTCCAACCGACTGACTGGGACACTGCCCTGGCAGCCGCCGCGGCAGGATTCGACAGGAATCCGGGAGCGGCCACAGGCGTGTTCTCCTGCTCCAAGGCAACCAATGAGATGAACTTCATGGCACAGAAGTTCGCCCGCACGGTTCTCGGAACGAACAACGTCGACAGCTGCAACCGCACCTGACACGCTCCCTCCGTCGCCGGTCTGGCGGCAGTGCTAGGAGCGGGAGGAGGCACCTCCTCCTACGAAGAGATCGAGACCACGGACCTCATCATCCTGTGGGGTTCCAACGCGCGTAACGCCCACCCGATCTTCTTCCACCACCTCGCGAAGGGTGTTCGCAACGGCGCCAAGATGTACGCCGTCGATCCACGGCGCTCCGAATCGGCCGAGTGGGCCGACGTCTGGCTTGGCATCGACACCGGATCCGACATCGCTCTCGCCAACGCCGTCGGCCGTGAGATCATCGCCGCGGGCCTCGTCAATACCGAGTTCGTCGCGCGATCCACGTCCGGATTCGATGCTTACAAGGAAGCGGTGGACCGGTACACGCTCGAGTACGCAGAGGAGATCACCGGCGTGCCGGCGGATGCGATCCGCTCCTTGGCACACGCCTACGCAAAGGCGCCGACGGCACAGTTGTGCTGGACGCTCGGCATCACTGAACACGCTAACGCAACGGACAATGTCCTGTCCCTCATCAACCTGTCGCTCCTCACCGGTCACGTGGGACGCTACGGATCCGGGCTGGTCCCGATCCGTGGTCAGAACAACGTCCAGGGTGGTGGAGACATGGGTGCACTGCCGAACAAGCTCCCCGGATTCCAGAACGTCACCGACCCCGACGCCCGCGCCAAGTTCGAGAGCGTGTGGGGAGCCTCGATTCCGCCGGAGAACGGCTGGCACATCTCCCAGATGTTCGACGCGATGGACCGTGGCGACATGACTGCGCTCTATGTCCTGGGAGAGAACCCAGCGCAATCCGAAGCAGACGCCGGACGAACCCGACGGCTGCTCAACGGTCTCGATCACATGGTCGTCCAGGACATCTTCCTGACAAAGACGGCACAACTCGCCGACGTCGTCCTGCCAGCAGCAGCCGGTTGGGCAGAGTCGGACGGCACGGTGACCTCTTCAGAACGACGCGTTCAGCGGGTCCGGAAGGCGATCGATCCTCCGGGTGAGGCCAAGACCGATGAGGAGATCCTCACGCTGCTCGCCAACCAGTTGGGGCACGCTTGGGAGCTCCAGGATGCCGAATCGATCTGGGATGAGCTTCGAAGCCTGTCCCCCATGCACGCGGGAATGGCCTACGAGCGCCTTGAAGCCCTCGGAGGCCTCCAGTGGCCGTGCCCCGACGAGCATCACCCCGGCACACTCTTCCTCCATGGCTGGCTCTGGGAAGATCCCCTTCCGCGCGAACCTGCCCCCTTCACTCCTGTCGATTGGGCCCCGCCGGTCGATCCGCTCGACGCTGACTTCCCCATCCGGCTCACCACCGGCCGGCGTCTCGACTCCTACAACACCGGCGTCCAGTCGGGCGGCTACCGATCCCCGATCCGGGCCGACGCCGTACTCGACATGACCAAGGAACAGGCAGCGGACCTCGACATCGCTGAGGGCGAGGTTGTCAGAGTCTCCTCACGTCGTGGGTCCATCGACGTCTCTGTTCGGCTCGTATCCGGACTCCGGCGGGGTCTCGTATTCATGGCCTTCCATGCACCCGACGAGGTAGACGTCAACCAGCTCACCCTCGATACCTGGGACCCCAAGTCAGGGACCGCAGAGTTCAAGGCAACCGCCGTGCGCATAGAAAAGATCTAGGAGAACACCATCGACTACCGGACGACCAC
>JBDLJV010000212.1:0-3250 GCA_039714175.1 Actinomycetota bacterium | reverse complement strand
CCGTTCACGGGGGAGTACTGGAACGAGACACGAGACGGCACCTACACGTGCGTGGTGTGCGGCGAGGCGCTCTTCTCGTCAGACACGAAGTACGACGCACATTGCGGGTGGCCGTCCTTCACGGCCCCGATCGACGGCTCCGACATAGACGAGCATGTGGACAGCACACTTGGCATGGTGCGCACCGAGACCACGTGCGGGAACTGTGGTGCCCACCTCGGCCACGTGTTCCCTGACGGACCCGGTCCAGGCGGCCTGCGCTACTGCATCAATTCGGCGTCCCTCAATTTCGAGACCGACGACGGTGGTCCGACCAAGGTTCCGTGATGCCCGCTCCCCGGGTTGTCTCGGTGGTGAGGACGGGCCGCTTCTGAGGCGGCTCCCTGCCGAGGCCGGTATGCGGGACACACCTGCGGTCTCTCATGGGAACCCGCATCTCTGGTGAACCGATAGACTATCTATATAGTTGGTTGACTAAGTCAAGTATAGTGTATACGCTAATATCGGGAGGTGCAGATGACGGAACTCGGCAGCCGGATTCGAGAGGAACGATTGCGGCGAAACATGACCCTCGTCGTGTTGTCGCGCAGGAGCGGAATTGCTCAACCCAACCTGTCGCGCATCGAGAACGGCAAAATGGACCCACGCTGGTCGACCGTCGAACGCATCCTCGCGGCGCTCGGCATCAGTACGACCGATTTCTTGGCGGACGGTGCGAGTGCCGGCGGTCTCGATCCGTGGGCAAGGATTCGTCACAAGGCCGAGCGGGGAGAGGATGTACGCGACGAGGCATGGGCCCTGGCAGCCAATACCAGTCGCCGAGCAATGGCTCGATCTTGACCGGCCGTGATCCGCGATTGCTCTTCGACAGGGCTGCGGCTGCCGAACCGGACAGCACCGAGCGTTACCTCCTGCTGATCGCAGCGATCGACTCGGTCCTGGGCACACGCACCATCCTCGTTGGTGGTTCCGCGGTCAACGTTCACACGGGCACCTACAACCCGACGGATATCGACCTTGTAGCGAGCGTGGGAGCTGCTGAGCGCGAAGTATTGATGGGCTGGGGCTTCTCCTGGGCGGGCGTTGGACATCGGCATCTGTCGTATGTGTTCCCGGATGGTGAGATCGCGCTCGTCGAGTTCCCTTCTTCGACACTCGATGGTACGCGCCCACCGGAGTGGATGGATGTTGCACCGGATGCTGGCATCTGGCTGATCGCCCTTGACGACCTCATGATGGATCGGCTGCAACAGGCGACCGATGGGTCCAAGGTCACATTCGAGGCGGCGGTGAGCCTTGCCCGAACGATGAGGGACCGCATCGACTGGGTGAGTCTCCAGGAGGAAGCTCAGAGTCCAGGCAACATGGCGTTGGGTGTCGGCAAGTCTCTTGACGACGTCCGAGCCGCATTGGATCCCGAGACCAATAGGTAGCGGCCTGGGAAGGCGCTGTCTGTCGCTCAGTCGAGTTCGAGGAGTCGGCGCAGGCGCTCGGGGTCGAAACCCATCGAGTGGCTGCCGTCGGGAGCGCCAAAGCTGTCCAACAGGGCGATGAGATCATCGCGACGGGTGGGGTCGGCAGCAGCTTGGCGGGGTGTGAGTCCGCCGAAGGCGGGTATCTCCTCGTCGAGCCACGTCTCCTCCTTCTGCTGCATGATCTCTGTGAGCACGGCCCTCGTCTCGGGATCCATCGGCTCCTCAATCACCGGTTCGCTTCGAGGTCCGGGACCGAGCGGACTTGGGAAGACATACGGCTCGCGCGACTCCTCGATGACGGTGACACCGGTCAGCGTGCCGAGAATGTCATCGAATCGCTCCTCTGACATTGTCTCGACGATGAGCTGGGAATCTTCCCTGCGCAGTGTGCCGCGCAGAACCGTCTCGCCAGCATCGTTGACGAATGTCGCCACCCATTCCTCGGTGTCCTCGTCCTGCTCGAAAAGTGCATCGAGTTCTCGTGCGAGCGTTTCCCATGTCGACACCGGCTCGCAAACGGCTCGACAAATGACCATGTTCTGGCCTTCAGTGGTCTGGACCATCGGTGGTGCTGTGACCAGACCGAACCAGAGGGCAAAGTCCTCGTCGGTAGGATCCTCATCGAAGAGTTTGAGCGTCATGTCACGGTGACGGATGTCGACTCGCATGGCATTGCCGAGGAAGCGATCCTCACCGAAGGCTGGTGCGACGATCCCCATGAGCAACTCTCCGGAATGGAGGTCGGGCGTCATCGTCTCGTCATACACCGTGACCGTGTCCCCTGTGCGCGTGTCACGCAGCACCACATAGGGCACGCCCGGTTCGTCAGAAACCTCCCACAGGGCGCGTGTCGACGCGCGCCACAGATCGATCGTGTCTGCCTCATCCTGGGTGAGGAGCGGTCCCCACAGCCCGGCGAACAAGTCGAGGGACCCTTCGAGGGCAGCGATCTCGACCATGAACGGATCGGTCAGGTATCCACGGATGTCGTTCGGGTCGCGACGCTCGTCCGCCGAGGCGGCGATGTGGCTGAGATAGTGGAGGTGGGCCGACTGCACGATCTCGACGAAAGCGATGACTTTGTGGGTCAGGAGATTCATCCGTTGGATCGGGCTGACCCTTGGATCTCTTGCACAGCACACCTTGTACTTGCGCCCTGATCCGCAGGGGCAGGGTTCGTTGCGTGCCGTCTCGGGGAAGGGTTCGAAGATCCGCTCGAGCAACTCGACCCACGCGTCTTCAGGAGAGGAGCGTCTCAGGAGACGGAGCGCTTCTGTGTAGTCGCTCTTGATCGCGGCAACATGGCCAAGGATGATCGTCGCCTCCCTGAGGTCGCCGTCGAGGGCGAGCGCGGCCTGCGCGTTGTCGATGGCTGACTCGATGTCGCCCTCGGTGAACCATATCCACGCGGAGCGTTCGAGCGGCACGGCACCGTGGCGCCCGGCGCGCTCTCCGAGACTCTCGAAGAATGAGCCGACTTCGATGAGGTCGTAGCCCCGCATGTCGAACCAGGTGATGAATGCTGAAGTGACCTCCCCGTGCTCCAGAGCCTTGGCGGCATCAGCAACGTCTGGTTCGGTGTCCGTGACGCCGATACTCCATCTCCACGCGTCCAGGACGGTGTCGAACGCGACATGACAGCACGGTTCAAACCCGAACATCGCGGCGAGTTCAGCACGGTCTTCGCGGTCACGTACCACACCGGGTGGGAGCCACTCGGTGTCAGCGGGACCGACATATTCGCCGCGGTGTTCGAGGCCGACAGACGCAAGAAG
>JBDLJV010000211.1:0-3266 GCA_039714175.1 Actinomycetota bacterium | reverse complement strand
CCGTCGGACATCACAACTGCGATGATGACAGCGATCGCAACGATGATGACCCCAACGATCGTCCACAGCAACCAGCGCTTCGGCTTGTCCGACGATTGCTCGGCGTTCGGCGTGGTCTCGTGCTCATCGGTTTCCACTTGCTGGGTCACGATCCCCCTCCTCCAGTGCCGGGGACTCGTCCGATGCCGTCAGCGAAGACGTATTCGCAGGCTTCCATTGCCTGCTGGAACGCGGGGTCCTCAGGGTCGAGTGCACCGCCGAAGCGTCCTCCACCACCTTCGCCGTCCTCTTCACCGCCACCCTCTCCGGGCGTGAACGAGAGATCAGGATCCGGCATGTCGTATCCGTTGTCACGCATGCAGGCGGCGAACTCCAGGAGCTGGTCCTCGATCTCGGTTCGATCTTCCGATCCGGGTCCGAAGGCGAGTCCTTCGAGATATACCTGACACGAATCGAACGCAGCGCGCACCTGTTCACGATCTGCCGCTGCATCCTGCATCAGGTCGCGCATTCGGAACTCGATGGAGCCGTCGGCGTTGATGGCAGGATCTTCGAATCCTTCGAGTCCCTCATCTCGCATGCATTGAGAGAACTCAAGCACAGCCTCTTCATCAGTCGAGGATGGGTCTTCTGGCTGTTCGGTGGACACAACGTCGGCATCGCCACTGTTGTCGAGCGATGCCACCCCTGTGTCCTCGCTGCTGCTGCAGGCTGTTGCCACCAGGGCAAGCATCGCCAGCAGGATTATGAGTCTTTTCATGGTCCTCTCATTTGTTGAGCAGTTCGTAGGGAAGCGATCCAACATGAGAGATCGGTTAATCGAATGTGAAGATTGTGTGAGTTAGCGGGGAGGCCTCAGGCAGGCGATTCTCAATGGCTACTGTGGCTGGATGGCAGGAGAACCCACGTTCGAGGATTTCGAAGCACTCGGCATGCGCGTAGGGATCGTCCTGCGGGCCGAGCCGAACGATGGTGCGCGCGACGCTGCCTACAAACTGTGGATCGATCTCGGGAGCGGTGAGCCGGTCCAGTCGTCGGCGAAGATCACCGATCGGTATCGATCAGACGATCTCGTCGGCCGTCAGGTTGTTGTGGTGACGGGATTCGAATCGTTGCGGGTCGGCGGATTCCGTTCCGATGTCCTCGTCCTCGGCGCACTCACCGAAGGTGGTGTTGTCCTCCTCGAGCCCGACACTGAGGTTCCCCCAGGCTCCCCCGTCGCCTAGTTGCTAGTCCCCCTTCATCCTCAATCCACGAGGTGAGGCACCGTTTCGGTGCATCGAAGGGTCCCCCCTTGATGGTGGGACGGATGAGGAGCGAAGCGACGAATCAGGGGGGTGATGCAGGTGGCATGTTGTTTGGGGTTGTGGGCGTTCAGCATCCCCCTCCTGGCTCGCGAGCTCACCCGTCCTCCCACCAGGGGAGGACTTGGGAAAGGAGATACCAAACCGCGGAGTGAGGATGAAGGGGGGTCGGCCGCTCTGGTTTCAGGTTTCGAACTGGGTGCGGGCGACCTCGGAAAGGACTGGAGCGATCCGCTCCCGGAGTACGGCCTGATGGGCGGGATGATCGCTGTACTCGGAGTAGTGGGATGCTTCAGCGAACTCCGCCGTCGCAGCGAAGTCCCAAGCCCCGTCGGTGATTCCCACGTCTGATCCGAATCGGTAGCGAATGAGCACGTCGATCTGTTCGGGAAGGCTGGCAAGCCCATCTGCGATCGCGTCGATCTGTCGTTGGCTCGTGCCGTCCTTGAACCGCATCAGCACGACGTGGTGGAACATTTCACGCCTGCCTTGGAGTGGGTCGACACGCGGCAGGGAGTTCCGCGATCGTTCCGTTCTCAGTCGCCGATTCCAGCAGGTCGAATGCGGCAGCGAGGACCGCGTGATGACGTTGCGAGTCGTGCGCTGCTCCGAGCGGCCGACCCATCGGGTGGTTCACGATAAGTGTCCGCGGGAGGGACATTTCGGTCGCTCGGTGAGCGTACGAACGGACCATCACCGTGACGGTGGGGATGCCCGACTCTTCGATTGCCCTTGCGACGTATCCGACCGATACGTGGCACACAGGTCAGACGGGAACGAGGAGCATTACGTCGACGTCCTGTTCGTGGATTCGCTCGATCCATGCGGGAATCTCTTGTCGGAGCCTGCCCTGTGCCGTGGCGCCGGGGAATGAGAAGAACGTGGAAGAGAGATCGCCAACGTTGCCTTGCTCGCGAGCTTCGTGAAGTCTGTCGATGGGGAATGTGACATTCGGGTCGCGGATCGCCGAGCGCGTGTCGTATCCCCCGTGACGCACTCGCAGGTTCGAACTCGGCGTATTCGAAGGGATCTCGGAGAGGACCGGTGTATCCCTGAGGAACTCACCGATGCGGGTCACAGCGTCCTGTTGGGTGAGTCCGCTCTCTCCGAAGGGCATCGGATCATCTCCGGCGACGAAGTGCCCAGACGTTGTGAGCAGGCCGAGCGTCGAGTTTGCCACGGACGTGGTGACCGGAGTGAATGGGCCGTCGTCCATCGCATGGCGTGGCGGGGGAGCATCAGGATCTGGGGCATACCCAGCGATCTGGGCTTCATACGCTGCTTCGATCAGTGGCAGCACATCGCCCGTGTCGTATGCGTCTCCCAGCTTGTGGAGGAGATCCTGGATGAACGATGCAACAGCATCATCCGACATTCCCTTGAAGAATTTGAAGTTCAGATCATTGCGGCTGCCGTAGGAGAACGATCGACGGAACGATTCGAACGACTCAGAGTTGGGCTCAGTCATGGCGACACCCTAGCTGTAGCATCTCGTCGCCTCGACGATGTGCCAAGCTGGCCACCACAACGATCACTGGAAGGTCCGTTGGGCGATCAATACGACATCCCGGACGAACCCCTTGCCGGCGGGCGCACTGCAGAGGTGTTCGCCCTGAGCGACGACACCGTGGTCAAGCTCCTCCGCCCCGGATTCAGTCCTGACTTGGTCGCGGTCGAGGCAGCCAGAACGAGAGCGGCTCACGAAGCTGGTGCACCCGCACCGGGAGTACATGATCAGATCGAGATTCAGTCGAGGCCGGGGCTTGTACTTGACCGTGTGGTCGGGGACTCGCTCCTCGATGAGGCTGCGATGGCACCGCTTCGTCTCTGGCATTGGGCTCGTGTGTTTGCGGATGTGCATATCGAGACGATGAAGCGGACGACCGATGAACTCCCAGACATCAAGGATGTATACGCGGAGAAGATCGAAAGCGCCGACATCACGTACCACCAGCAGACGGT
>JBDLJV010000210.1:0-3267 GCA_039714175.1 Actinomycetota bacterium | reverse complement strand
CGGTTTCGACGGTGTGTTCCGCTCCTTCGCACTGCTGAACCTGATCGCGATACCACTGGTGTTCTGGGTGACGAAGAGATTCGCCGACATGTACGCGAGGAAGACGACCGATGTGATCGCCGATTCGGTCTAGCGCTCCATCGCACGAACCTCCAAGGAACGAGATCCACTCGTTTCGCACCGGCGCCAGCAATCTCCATGTCTCAGAATCCACTATTCCGTGCGGTAGTAGGGTCTGTGGAGGGAACGAAAGACGGGCATCCAAGACGGGAGGATCTCATGCGTTCACCTTTCCGGAGACGGCTTCGTCTCACGATCGCAGCCGCCGTAGCGGTACTCATGTTGGTTCCGGCAGCAGCATTGTCTGCGGCTGGCAAGGACGAAGGAGCCAAGACTGTCGCCAACGTTGAGTTCATCGGAGAGGTCGTAGTGCCAACAGGTACGCCCTTCGGTGGCACCGAGATCGGCGGACTGTCGAGCATCACCTTCGACGAGAGCAGACAGGTCTACTACACGGTCTCGGATGATCAGGGGAACAGACCAACAGGGGATCCGGTCAGGTACTACACCGTCGAAATCGATTTCGCTGACGGCTCCCTCGACGCCGGGGATGTTGTCTTCACCGATGTCACCACGATCTTCGAGAAGAACAAGACCGAGTTCGCCCCCGGCGGTCTCGACCCCGAGGGTTTCGTCCTGACACGGAGCGGACAGCTCTACATGTCCTCCGAGGGCAATACGTTCAGCTTGATCGATCCGTTCATCAACCGCTACAACCTCAATGGCCGGCTGACAGCGCAGCTGCCGGTCCCCGACAAGTATCTGCCGAACGGCATCGACAAGGGTGTGCGGTTCAACCTGTCATTCGAGAGCCTGAACCTGACCCCCGACGAGCATTTCCTCGTCACAGCGGGTGAGGGTGCCCTGTTCCAGGATGGACCGGCGGCATCGTTCACCAACGGGAGCCTTGCCCGAGTACTCACGTATGACATCCACAAGCGACTGCCTGTGTCCGAGTACGTGTACGAGGTGGAGCCGTGGGCAGAGCCGTCCGGCATCTTCGGCGTCAATGGCATCGTCGAGGTCCTGCCGATCGACAACCACGGAACGATGCTCGTGATGGAGCGGTCGTTCTCGGTCTTCGGAACGCTCGGCCACGGTACTGCCAACTACGTTGTCCTCTATGAGGCATCGTCGATGGGTGCGACAGATGTCCTCGACAATGAGGCGCTGTACGTAGGCGGATCGCCGATCGCGTTCACCCCGATGATGAAGCACTCGATCTTCGAGTTCGATGACATCGGCGTGCCTATCGACAACATCGAGGGCATGACCTTCGGTCCGATTCTTCCGGATGGCAGGCAGAGCTTGGTGATAGTCAGCGACAACAACTTCGGCGCAGGACAGTTCACACAGTTCATCGTGCTGGCATTGGACATTGAACCGGCTGGCTGACGTGCGTTGCCCGACTGCCTCAGCGCGCTACCGACGCGTTGACTGAGAGTCAGGAGTCATCCGACAGGTTGATTCGGCCTGAGATTCGGCGTGAGGTCGTCGGTGGCTGGCACGACCGTTGAGTTTGCCCTGCCCGGAAGATCGACAGAGAAGCACGCTCCGCCAAGGAGCTCGGACTCGCGATACTTCGCTGTTCCTCCGTGAGCGTTGGCGATCGCTTCGACGATCGCCAGTCCGATTCCGGAACCGGGGACCTCGGCGTTGAGCCGGTTCGGGCCACGTTCGAAGCGGTCCCAGACACTCACCTCGTATCGGCGAGGAATCCCGGACCCGTTGTCGTGCACCTCGAGAACAAGATCTGATCCTCTGGCTCGAAGCTGGAGTTTGCGCTCCTGGCCTCCGTAGCGCTCTGCGTTGGTCAGAAGGTTCACCAGCACCTGCTGGATCCGGGAGGCGTCGACAAAACCCTCGAGATCAGAGGGGCAGTCAACGTCAACGGATGATGCAGCGATCCCGGATGCCTGAACCGATCGCTGGGCGAGATCGCGCATTGAGATCCGCGTGATGACCAGCTCGAGCTCATCTCCGGCGTCACGAGCAAGCATGATGAGGTCTGAGACGATGCGGGACATGTGAACGGCCTGTTGGCCGACGATCTCGAGCATCGCACGCCGCTCGACAACGTCGATCGATTCCTCGCCCTCCTCGAGCAGCTCGACGAATCCGACGATCGCTGTCAACGGCGTCCTGAGTTCATGAGAGATCGTTGAAACCAGCGTGTTGCGCTGCTGCTCGATGAGCAAACGATTCTCGACGATCGCAACACCCTGACGCGCAACGACGAGTAGACCAACGATGATCGTCGCAGACAGCAAGGTGACGTTGACGTCCTCAGCGGAAGTGCGGAACGTGTCGAAGAAAAAGGCGGCAAGCATGCCGGCTGCGGGAAGATAGGGAGCCAGGATCGTCCAAAGCGGGGGGTTTCGATCCGCATACTCTCGTGCAGGAGGGGGCTTGCGAATCAGCAGCGCAACGATGAAGAAGGTAGTCAGCCCGATGATATTGATCGCGTAGGGCGGAGTCGCCTGTTCGAAGGAACCTGATCCGGCGGAGGCGAGGTACATGATGTCGCCGATGACCTGGACCGCAACGCCGATTGTGAACAGCGCCATCCGAGTGTCGAAGCGATACATGGATCGACGCAACAGAACGAGAAGAGCGACCGTGAATACCAAGAGGTCGAGGAACGGATAGATCGTCCCGATGGCGCGTTCGAGGTTCGACAGACTTCCGAAGTCGTGCATCACATCCTCAAGGAGGAACACCCACAACAAGGCCCCGACAGACACAGCACCGATGAGACCGTCGATGAGCATGCGCCACCGACCAAGAGTCGAACCCTGCGTATGTGGGAGCGTGCCGAACCCGGCGATCATGAGCATGTAGGTGACGAAGAAGAAGAGGTCGGGCAAGCCGAAGGCCGCGGCGTCACCGACGATGGTGAACACGAGCGCGATGCTCAGCACACCGCCGGCTGCTGAGAGGAGGCCTGAACCGATGAGTATCCACGCAAGCCGCTCCCTCCCCTCAAGAACAGAGGCGTTTCGGATGAGCAAGACGCCGGAGGCGACGGTGCCAAGGAGTACGCCGGCTACGCCAGCGGCATCAGCCAGTGGTCCCTCGACGAGGAGTGTGGCGACGGCACACGCGCCGAGGAACGCAAACATCGCACCGGTGCCCCACCCGATCCTGAGATTCGGGATGTGGCCGGCGCCAGCAACGCGCGAAAGTGGATCCACACTTGACGTATCG
>JBDLJV010000209.1:0-3267 GCA_039714175.1 Actinomycetota bacterium | reverse complement strand
GGCTCAGGATGCGCACGCGCTATGACGTTGAGATGATGCGCGAGATCGGGTACTGCTCAGGGATCGAGAACTACTCCCGATTCCTCGACGGCCGCGACCCTGGCGAAGCTCCGTTCACGTTGATCGATTACTTCCCTGACGACTTTCTCACGGTGATCGACGAGAGTCATGTCACCATCCCACAGATCAACGGACAGTACGCCGGAGACCGATCACGTAAGGATGTGCTGATCGAACACGGCTTCCGTCTGCCGTCAGCGTTGGACAATCGGCCGCTGATGTTCGATGAGTGGCACGATCGCGTGAACCAGGCCGTGTTGCTGTCTGCGACACCCTCGGCGTGGGAGCTGAGGGAGTCTGCCCAGGTGGTCGAACAGATCATCAGGCCAACGGGCCTGGTCGATCCCGAGGTGATCGTGCGACCAACGAAGGGGCAGATCGATGACCTGATAGAAGAGATTCAGGAGGCTGCTGCAACTGACCACCGGGTCCTCGTGACGACGCTCACGAAGAAGATGGCAGAGGACCTTTCCGATTACCTTCTTGAGCTTGGTGTACGTGCCAGATACCTCCACTCCGACATCGACACGCTCGAACGTGTCCAGATCCTGCGAGACCTCCGCCTGGGCGAGTACGACGTCCTGATCGGCGTCAACCTCCTACGCGAGGGTCTCGACCTGCCCGAGGTGGCACTTGTGGCGATCCTGGATGCGGACAAGGAGGGATTCCTCCGTTCCGAAACGAGTCTCATCCAGACGATCGGACGTGCGGCGCGGAACGTCGACGGGTCCGTGATCATGTATGCCGACGAAGTCACCGATTCGATGCGCCGGGCACTCTCGGAGACGAACCGGCGGCGCATGAAACAGATCGCCTACAACGAGGAACACGGGATCGATCCGCAGACCATTCGCAAGAAGGTGTCCGACATCCTTGAGCTCGTGTCGAGCGGTGATGCTCCCGCGGCGGACAGGCGGGCGAGTGAATTGCGTCGCAGGGAGCCACTCGATCTGACAACTCCGGACCTTCGACGCCTCATCCAGAGTCTTGAGCAGGAGATGAACGAGGCAGCGAAGGAGCTGCGATTCGAATACGCCGCCAGGCTCCGAGACGAGATCAATGATCTCAAGCGGGAGCTGAAAGAGATTTCTGATGCGACGGTCAATTGACTGATCGTCGCATCAGAAATCTCCGACATCCGACATCCGATCACCGATGAGCGATGAGCGTGCCTTTGGCATTCGTGTCATAGGCGGTCGGTACACTCGCGCCGCACGTAGCACGGATGTGAGGATGCACGGTGGCGAGTGAGCAGATCGTCGTACAGGGCGCTCGCGAACACAATCTGACGGATGTTGACCTCACGCTGCCGCGCGATCAGCTGATCGTCTTCACAGGGATCTCCGGTTCGGGCAAGTCGTCCCTTGCCTTCGACACGATTTACGCGGAGGGTCAGCGCAGATACGTCGAATCCTTGTCGGCGTACGCCCGCCAATTCCTCGGTCAGATGGACAAGCCCGATGTCGATTTCATCGAAGGCCTCTCGCCGGCGATCTCGATCGATCAGAAGACAGCGAGTCGAAACCCGCGCTCGACCGTGGGAACCGTCACCGAGATTCACGACTATCTCAGACTTCTGTTTGCCCGCATAGGCGTTCCCCACTGTCCGAATGACGGAACCCCGGTTTCGAGGCAGACACCCCAGCAGATCGTCGATCGCGTGTTGGAGCTCGAGGAGGACACACGATTCCAGCTCCTGGCTCCGGTCGTGCGCGGTCGAAAAGGGGAGTACGACAGTCTCGTTGCCGATCTCGTGAAGGATGGATACTCGAGGGCCCGGATCGATGGCGAGGTCCGTGACCTGACGGACGACCTGGACCTGGCGCGGTATGAGCAGCACACGATCGAAGTCGTTGTCGACCGGTTGGCTCGAAGAGAAGGCATGGAACGGCGGCTGACAGACTCGATGGAGACGGCGCTCGCACTCGGTGATGGAACAGCGATTGTCGATATCGTCGATGGCCCGTCGCTCTCATTCTCCCAAGCATTCGCCTGTCCCGTGTGTGATCTGTCCTTCGAGGAACTCCAACCGAGGAACTTCTCATTCAACAGTCCGTACGGCGCATGCCAGGACTGTTCCGGTATCGGGACGAAGTACCAGGTCGATGCAGATCTCGTGGTTCCTCAGCCCGACCTGTCACTCGCCGAAGGAGCGATTGCGCCGTGGCGGGGACGACACCGGATGACGTACTACCAGCGACTGATCACGTCTGTGGCGCAATCCCACGGCATTGACATGGATTCTCCATGGCACGCGTTGGGAGATGAGACCCGGGAGCTGCTCCTGCACGGCGGCGGTGAGGAGTCCTACACGGTCCGGTACGAGAACCGGTTCGGTCGGCAGCGTTCGTACGACGCGAGCTACGAGGGTGCACTGAATTGGGTGGAGCGTCGGTATCAGGATTCCGAGTCGGACGGCGCGAGAGCCAGCTATCAGCAATACATGCGTGAAATCCCGTGCAACCGCTGCGGAGGAGGGCGACTCAACGGTGTGTCGCTCGCGGTGACGATCGATGGGAAGTCGATTGCTGAAGTCTCCCATCTGAGCCTTGGCTCAGCGAAGGAGTTCCTGGACGGGATCGCGTTGGACGATCGAGGAGAAACGATCGCGGTGCCGATTCTCAAGGAGATCGGGGAGCGTCTCAGCTTCCTCGTCGCGGTTGGTTTGGACTATTTGACGCTCGCGCGGTCCGCGGCGACCTTGGCCGGCGGCGAAGCACAGAGGATTCGCCTTGCCACCCAGATCGGTTCCGGTCTTGTGGGTGTGTTGTACATCCTTGACGAACCATCTATCGGCCTCCACCAACGAGACAACCAGAGACTTATCGAAACGTTGGTGCGATTGAGAGACCTCGGGAATACGCTCATCGTTGTCGAACACGACGAGGAGACGATTCGTGTTGCCGATCAGATAGTCGATATCGGTCCCGGTGCCGGAGAACATGGCGGACAGATCGTTGCCCAGGGCTCGGTGGGGGACATCGAAGCAGAGGCGAGATCGATCACGGGAATGTACTTGTCGGGAAAGCGCGTCATCCCGATTCCGGAACACCGGAGATCCGGCAGGGATCAAGCGATCGACGTGCGTGGTGCGGCCGAGAACAACCTGAAGGAGATAGACGTCTCCTTCCCGTTGGGAACGTTCACAGCTGTGACCGGCGTGTCGGGAAGTGGAAAATCGTCGCTCGTGCAGCAGATCCTCTCGAA
>JBDLJV010000208.1:0-3350 GCA_039714175.1 Actinomycetota bacterium | reverse complement strand
CCACATGCCCTGGCCTGCCGGTTCGGGGAGTTCGGCGAGGACGTCCGCTACGTGATCCGGGGGAAGGTTGCCCACAAGCACGTAGTTGTTCGATCCATCCTGCCAGTGGAGCCGCACGGCGTGTGCTGTTGGCACCATCTCATAGATCCCTGAGGCAGACACGAAAGCCATCGAATCCTCGAAGCCGGAAACCACCGTGTCTTCATCGAGGATGAATAGCGAGAAGCTGAAGAGCCCATCAGCGAAGAACCCCTGCTCGGATCCACCGGGAGCTCCGAACGCATCGACGAGCTGGTATCCCGATACTGCTTCGGGGAGGAGATAGGCGTCCTCGTGCATCACCACCTCGACGGGGACCTGCGCCCCGTCCGCAGGTGCCTCATAGGTACGGTATGCGCGGAAGTCTGACAGCGTCGTCCGACGGAACAGATCTCCGCCATCGGTATATAGCTCCTGGATCAGCAGCGCTCCGGAACGATCATCCACCACGAATGTCGCCCTGAGCTGGTCACCCTCCATCACATCGACCAACCGGCAGGGCCGCGACATGTGTGTTGCCTTGTCCCTCTCGATGATCGTGTACCGACTCGAAGAGATGCTGCGGTCCCTGGTGAGGAAGGTGATACCGGCAGGTTCATCGCCCATCGAGACTGCCTTCCCCTTGCCAGCCATCGACCAGCTTGCATCTCGCCTGATCATCTCCATGCCGTCAGAGCGCTCAACGAACTCTCTGCTGACCTGGGTTTCGCCGCCCCAGATCGATACAACGAGCCGCGAGGCCGTGTACGTCGAGCCGCTCGCCTCTGCAAGGACATCCTCCAGTTCGCCAGCCGATGCGGTGCCGACGAAGACAGACGACAGCAACGCGGCGGTGGCTCCGACAACGAGGGTGCGACGGATCAGCATCATGGCGTGCTCGCAACTTGTACGGCAATGCCAGTCGAGGCAGTCGAATCGACAGCTGTGTGTCGGAATTGGAGATCCGAGATGCTTACCGCAGTCGGCTCAGGTTCACCGGCGAGCGGACCCACCGTGAAGGCAAGCGTGACGGCTGCAACGCCCGAAGCAACGGCAACCGCAGTCCGCAGCCCCCGCCTGTGCTGGGACTTCTTCTCCCGATGCACCTCAAGGAATGCTGGTGGCTCCAATCCTGGAAGCGCACGCACAGCGATTCGGCTCCGGTCCAGATCTGCAAGCTCCCTGCGACACTCCGGACAAGTATCGAGGTGCGCCGTGACCGCAGGCATCTCTGCTGTGATGAGCTCACCGTCGAGATACGCAGACAGCTGTTCGCCGAGATGCTGCCCAGGAAGCAGATCCAGCGGGACGTCAAGCATCGGCATCAGTCGCAGGGCTCTCCGTGTCTCCTTGAGTCTGCGGAATTCTGCGATCGCATCCTCATCGTGCTCGAGAGCGACCACGACTTCGGTGAGTTCATCGGGCGTGAGCGAACCGTCGAGGTAGCACGACAGAAGCATCGACAGATGCTCACTGACAGGTGTCATACCGGCCATGTCAACAGTCCTCTCAGCATCGATCGACCTCGGTGGATCCTTGATCGCACGGTTCCCACGGGGACGTCGGCCGCATCCGCGATCTCTTCATACGTGAGTCCTACGACGTCGCAGAGAACCACCGCTTCCCTGAAGTCATAGGGAAGCTTGAGTAACGCAGCCTGCACATCATCCGAGAGTCGCACCGAGGCAAGGACTTCATCTGGCGAGGGAGAAGCGCCAAGAGCGATGTGATCTCCCTCGGGCAGTGGGGATGTCGGCCGTCGCTGCTTCTTGCGGACACCGTCGAGGAACGTGTTGCGCGTGATCCTCCAGAGCCATCCCTCAAAGGAACCGGGTGTGTACGAAGCAAGGCCCTTGCGGACCTTGAGCAGTACCTCCTGGACGAGGTCGGCTGCATCGTCAGGATTGCCCGTGAGTCGATACGCGAACGTATAGATCTTGCGCCCGTAGCGGTGCGCAACGTCTTCCCATGTCAGGGTCGGGTTTTCGGCCATGGTCCCCATCTCGTTCGGAATAACGTCGCGAACGCGATGTGAGTTCCTCAGATCGTCCTAGATCGAGGAATCCTCAGGATCTGTCTCATCCTCGTCAACGCCCTCTTCGACGCCCTTCTTGAACTCCTTGGCAGAAGCACCGAGAGAACGCGCGAGTTGGGGCAGCTTTGCTGCTCCGAACAGCAACAACACCACGACAAGGATGATGATCAGTTCCGGACCGCGGATGTTCTGTAAAAATGCAAGCATCGTTCAGTCCTTTCGTGACTCGGAGTGTACCCGGCAGATTGGTTTGATCCGACTACGCAAGGCCGAACGAGTCAACAAACGCCTGAAGCCGCTCACGAGTGATGTAGGCGCAGCGTTTGTCGCGCTTCTCCCGCTCGTACATCGAGTACGGGCTGTACTTGTCAGTCACAAGGATCGCCTGGTCCGGATTGAGCTGAGCGACCTCGACCGCGAACTTCGCCAGTACTGAGTCCTCGATCTCTGGATGGGAGCCTTCAGCGTGACGGAGAATGATGAGAATGGTCCTCCGACCGTCACGTGTGAGCCCGTAGGCGTCAGCCTTCCCGCCGTCGATGCCGACAAGCCCGGACATACCCGTCCGACCAACGTGGACGTCGTAGCCGCTCACACGAAGGAGCCCGATGATGAGCTCGCCCAGGTCCATCGTTCCCGTGTCCACGCCGATCGCGCGCAGGTGGGCCTCCGTTGGCGCCGACAGTTCGACAAGTTCCGAGATCGACCCGAGGGGCGCCGATCCAGCCGAGGGCGCGACTGAGGCATCTGCCACCACTGCATGAACCGCTGCGATCGGGTCATGAGCGGGTTCGACAAGCACCCTGTCGTCTCGGTCAGGGAGAACGCCCACTTCGGGCAGCTCGACGGTGCGAAGCTTCTCGGGATGATCGCCGCGCATTGCTGAGACCTCGATGCGCACGACGCCGTCGAGCGGAAGACCATCGTGGACACGTTCACGGACGTATTCGACTGCAGATGCCGACAGCAGGTTCACGAGGTGTTCACCAGCTTCTGAATCACCAAGCGGAACGGCGAACAGGGCTGTTGCCGTGTCCCCCTTCACGTGGAATTCGTTCACGATCGGCTGCGGTCGCCTGGAAACCGGAGATTCGCTTCCCGCTGTTGAGAGACCGGCAGATTCGCCGACGCTCCGCACCACATAGGTGATCAGAGCGATCACAGCGATCGCCGTGAGGACAATCAGAATCGAAACGAAGATGGGCACTGGCTCTCCTTGAGGGGTCTTTCCCACATTCTACGCGCAGTCGCGAACCCTCTTAAGGGCGAAGGCGATTTTCGGGACAGTCGTACTACG
>JBDLJV010000207.1:0-3374 GCA_039714175.1 Actinomycetota bacterium | reverse complement strand
GCCGGGGAGGCGATCCTCGAAAGCGTCGAAGGGAGACCCCTCGAGAAGGCCGATCGGTTCCGTGTTGATGCCATCGTCCAGAACACGGCGGCGAACATGGGTCGCCAGCTGGAGACCGATGACATCTACGGACTCCTGACGAGCAACCTCGAGCATGAACACTGGTTCGACATCGCGTCCCGGTGCCTCTCGTGTGCGAACTGCACACTGGTTTGCCCGACTTGCTTCTGCTCGACCGTGGAAGACGTGTCGGATCTCAAGGGCACAGCGTCGAGGCAACGACGGTGGGACTCATGCTTCACCTCAGAGTTCACGAACTTGCACAACCACCCGGTTCGGTCGACCACGGCAGCCAAGTATCGGCAATGGATGACACACAAGCTCGCCTACTGGCACGACCAATTCGGTTCGAGTGGCTGTGTCGGATGCGGCCGGTGCATCACCTGGTGCCCGGCTGGGATTGATATCACGAAAGAGGTCGCTCAGCTGAGGGACAAGACGGAGGTAGCGGCAACATGAATCTGGAAGATCTACGTGCTTCGAGCATCCTGGTTGGTCGACTCACCGACAAGGAATTCTCCCTCTTCGAGACGATGGCGGCAGAGCTCGAGCTCGCTGAAGACGAGGTTCTGTTCCGAGAGAATCAGGAGGCGAGAAGGTTCTTCATCATCACAAAGGGAATCATCTCGCTGGAAGTCGAGCGACCGGCCAAGCCGTCCACAACCGTGGCAACGCTCGGTGACGGCGCCCTCGTCGGGCTCTCATGGCGACTGACACCACATCGTTGGATGTGGACCGCGCGAGCGCTGACGCCGACGAAGCTCGCCGTATTCGATGCCGCGGCCATGCGCCAGGCTTGCGAGGACGACCCGGAGCTCAATCTCCTCATGTGGGAGGTCGTGGCACGGGAAGCTTCTCAGCGGCTTCACCACACTCGGATCCAGATGCTCGATCTGTATGGGAAGTGATGTGATGACGTCATTGACAACCATGAACGAAGTACCTGTGTCTGTCGATCCGATGCTCCCGAGGCCATTCCGGGTGATCGGCAAGAGTCGAGAAACGTACGACACATGCACGATCAAGCTCGAAGCAGCCGACGGCGGCGAACCGCTGCGATTCGCTCCGGGCCAGTTCACGATGATCTACATCTACGGGGTTGGCGAGGTACCGATCTCGATCTCCGGTGATCCGGGGAATCCCGAAGTTCTCGTCCACACGGTTCGATCCGTGGGGGCCGTCACGAACGCCATCTGCGCGCTTCAATCCGGTGACGTAGTCGGCATCCGGGGTCCCTTCGGGACCCCATGGCCGACAGCTGAGAACAAGGATCTCCTCATCATCGCCGGCGGGATCGGCCTCGCCCCCGTCCGGCCCCTGATCTACCAGGCGCTGACGAATCGAGATCGCTACTCGAGCGTCGCGCTCGTCTACGGATCGCGCTCACCATCCGACCTCCTGTATCTCGAAGAGGTGAAGGAGTGGCGTGGTCGACTCGACTTCAACGTGCATGTGACGGTCGACCGCGGCGACGGCGCGTGGCGTGGCGAGATCGGTGTCGTGACTCCGCTGGTACACCGAGCCCACATACGAAACAGTGACACGGTCGCGATCGTGTGCGGACCCGAAGTGATGATGAAAGTCGTTGCACGGGCGCTCGGAGATTGTGGCGTCACCCAGGATGAGGTGTACGTCAGCCTGGAACGGAACATGAAGTGCGGCATCGGCTTCTGCGGCCACTGCCAATTCGGTTCCGATTTCATCTGCAAATCCGGACCGGTGTTCCCCTACTCGGCGGTCGCTGATCGACTAGGAGTGCAATCACTATGACGAGACCGAAACTTGCTGTGTGGAAGTTCGCTTCGTGCGATGGGTGCCAGCTGACCCTGCTCGACTGCGAAGACGAACTGCTCGACATCATCGGCGCCATCGAGATCGCGTACTTCCCCGAAGCGACGCGTAAGGAGGTTGCAGGACCGTACGACGTTTCGCTCGTGGAAGGTTCGATCACGACCGCCCACGACGCCGAACGGATCCAAGAGATTCGGGCCCAATCGAAATTGCTCATCAGCATCGGCGCATGCGCGACCGCAGGCGGAATCCAGGCGCTCAAGAACCTCGCCGATGTCAAGGAGTACATATCGATCGTCTATGCCAACCCGGCGTACATCGACACGCTCGACACATCGACAGCCATCGCGGATCACGTTGATGTTGATTTTGAACTGCGCGGATGTCCGATATCGAAGCACCAACTCATCGAAGTCATCGATGCGTTGCTGCACGGTAGGAAACCGGCGACCTCGGAACATTCCGTATGCGTCGAGTGCAAGCTGAGGGGGACATCATGTGTGATGGTCGCCCACGGGACGGCGTGTATGGGACCCATCACGCAGGCCGGCTGTGGAGCCATCTGTCCTGCGTACAACCGCGGATGCTTCGGGTGCTTCGGACCGACGCAGGATCCGAATATCGAGAGCCTGCGCACGATCTGGCACGGACTCGGGATAGATGACCCCGACCTGGTTCGTGCCCTGAGGACCTTCAATGCAGATGCTCCGACATTCAAGGAAGCGAGCATGACCTATGACGGATAACGGCAGCACGAGAGAGATCAGCGTCGACTACCTCGCCCGCGTCGAGGGCGAAGGGGCGATGTATCTCAAGCTCGACGGAGACGAGATCCTGGATCTCGAGTTCAGTATCTTCGAGCCTCCGCGCTTCTACGAGGCGTTCATGCGGGGACGCAACCATTCCGAGGCGCCTGACATCACGTCACGGATCTGCGGCATCTGCCCGATCGCCTACCAGATGAGTTCCATCAATGCCATGGAGCTTGCGGCTGGTGCTGAAGTGCACCCCCAGATCCGCGCACTGCGGCGGATGCTCTATGCCGGTGAGTGGATCGAGAGCCATGCACTGCACGTCTACATGCTCCACGCCCCCGACTTCCTGGGATACGAGAGCGCAATCGAACTCGCCGAGGACATGCCTGAGGTCGTGACGAACGCGTTGCGACTCAAGAAGCTCGGGAACACAGTGATGACCGTGATCGGCGGTCGGGAGATCCATCCGATCAATATGCGTGTTGGCGGGTTCTACCGAACGCCCACACGCAGGGAACTCAACGAACTCGTCAGTGAACTCGAGTGGGCACTGGAGATGTCCGAAGAGACGGTGCGCCTCGTCAACACATTCGAGTTCCCCGAGTTCGAGATGCCGTACGAGTTCGTGGCTCTGCGCCATCCGGATGAGTACGCGATCACCGACGGCCGGATCGTCTCGACCGAGGGACTCGACATCGATGTCACCGAATGGAACGACCACTTCGAGGAGATCCACGTCGAACGGTCAAATGCCCTCCACGTGAAGCA
>JBDLJV010000206.1:0-3401 GCA_039714175.1 Actinomycetota bacterium | reverse complement strand
CAGTTGATCAAACCCCAGGCCAAGCTGCTCGCCCAGGACCGCGGCATAGCGTGTGTCGAGGTTGACTACGACGAACTCCGCGGCGCGGATTCAGATTTCCTACGCCTCTTCTGAAGAAGAGGCTCCAGGTTTCAGGCATCGGGTCTGGGTTCTTGCTGACGCCTGATACCTGGCGCCTGATGCCTGTCAGAGCAGGCTCTGCAAGTCGTACATCGCTGAGGGGTGGCGGAGCTTGCCGAGGGCCCTTGTCTCGATCTGGCGGACCCGTTCACGGGTTATTCCGAGGTGTGCGCCGACGTCGGACAGCGTGCGCGGCGGGTTAGCGTCGAGGCCGTAGCGGAGCACAAGCACAGTCTGTTCTCTGTCGTCCAGCGTCGCGAGGGCTCGGGCGAGCTCCTCCCTCCTTGCATTCAGCGCAACAGCGACGAATGGATCCTCCGCACCGTCGTCTTCGACGAAATCACTGAGTTCTGCGTCACCGTCGTCGCCAACAGGCCGGTCAAGGCTGACCGTGTCACTCGGCGCGTTGAGCGCAACGAGCACCTTCATCTCATCGAGTCCGCTCGCCTCAGCGATCTCAGTGACCGTTGGTGTCCTCCGGAGGCTCTCACGCAACGAGAGCTCTGTCTCCTGGACTGTGCGGACGATGTCCACCATGTGCACCGGGAGCCTGATCGTCCGACCGTGGTTGCCGAGCCCCCGCGTGATGGCCTGTCGAATCCACCATGTCGCGTAGGTCGAGAACTTGAAACCCTTGCGCCAATCGAATTTCTCCACAGCGCGGATCAGGCCGAGGTTCCCTTCCTGGATCAGGTCGAGGAGATCGAGGCCTCGCCCGGTGTAGCGCTTGGCGATGGAGATGACGAGACGCAAGTTGCATCGAATGAACTGCTGTTTCGCCTGATCCGCCTGGCGCACGTACCGAACGAGAACCACTCGTTCTTCCGTCTCGATCGGTTCGTCACCAGCCAGCTTCTGCTCAGCTGTGTGTCCACGCTCGATGACGCGTGCCAGTCTGACCTCATCGTCTGCTGTGAGCAGATCGTGGGTCGAAACCGATTCCAGGTACAAACCGATCGCATCTGCGACCGTAGCTTCCCTTGCAGCGCCTGCCACACAACCCCCCGTCATTGGCACTCCGCAACCTGTTGCCCAGCCCTTGGAAGTTATCACCACTCGGCCAATTCGGCAAGAGAGTTGTACCCTTCTGCGGCAGGCTCTCTTCTACCGCCTGATCCATGAAGCGTCTCACTCCCACGATCATCACTGTCGCCGCGTTCGTGCTCTCCTCATGCACGGGGAGCCTTGGCGTGCAACCGGGAGATGCAGTCGTTCCGCCCGAGATGGGTGCCCCGACGTTCGAAGTGGTCGTCATCGCCGCTGATGACCTCGGCGTGTTGGACGCCGAGATCTCCGTTGACGGCACACAGATCGGGGCTATCGCCGGTGAGCATGTTGTCGTCACGTGGGAGAAGACTCCTCTGACAGTAGAGGCAGCAGCAGAGGGATTCCATGCCTACACCTCCACGGTTTCCCAGTTCCCCGAAGGAGGACGGATTGAATTCCGCCTCGAGCCTGTCGTGCTCCAGGGCCGTGTCACATCGATGACGGGTAGGCCGCTTCCGGGAGTGAGGGTGGCCCTGGGAGGGTCATTCGACACAACCGACAACGAAGGTGGCTATTCGGTTGAAAGGGCGCGACCGGGGACGATCTCACTGACACGTCCCGCATGGGAGTCAGCGGAGTACGCATGGGACGGCGTGAACGATCGCTACGACATGTCGATGGCTCCCACGGTCGTTCGGGCCATCCGCGCCTCGGCAGAAGACCTCCTCGATGCAGACCAATCGAGGCGGTTGCTGTCTCTGGCGGACACGACCGGTGTGAACGGACTCGTTGTGGATCTCAAAACGGAGGATGGCACTGTTGTCTATCCGACGAAGGTCGCAACGGCCAGCACCATCGGGGCTGTGCGTAGCTACTTCTCACTCTCGGAGATCACGTCAGCCGCCGATGAGCACGATCTGTACCTGATCGGGCGGATCGGTGTCTTCCAGGACAACTTCCTTGCCGCTGCCCAACCCGACCATGCCGTGCTCAACGAGGACGGAACACTGTGGAGGTCCAACAACGGTTTCGCGTGGCTGGACCCTTCCGACCCGGCGTCGTATGAGTACTCGATTTCGCTGGGAGAAGAGGCTTGTCTCGCCGGATTCGACGAGGTGCAGTTCGACTACGTGTCCTACCCGGTCGGCGGGGCCGTTTCCAAGGCGGTCTTCGATGCCGAGTACATCCAGGAAGTACGTGTAGCTTCGATCAACGCGTTCCTCACCCGTGCCTATTCGGTGCTCAATCCGATGGGGTGCACGGTGTCGTCAACGGTATTGGGAATCGTGCTCGAATCGAAGAAGGACGAGGGAGTGGGGCAGCTTCCGGGATCGATGTCGCGCATCGTTGACGTTCTTTCGCCGACGCTCTACTCGACGAACTACCCACCTCCGTGGATGGGGTTCGACAATCCGAACGATCATGCGGTCGAGGTCGTCGGTTCGGCACTCCGAGGGGGAGTGGGGAAGCTGGAGGGGCATGGGTACTACCGGCCCTGGCTCCAGACGTGGACGATCTCGAAGTCGGACCAACGCTCGGTCCAGAAGGTTGCCGAGGAAGCCGACATGGGCTGGATGCTGTGGTCGAACACAGCGAACTACTCAACCGAGGCTCTCCCGCCCCCGTAAGCGGCGTCATCCGTCCTGAACGCCAAGCGATGAACGCCAAACGACGAACGCTTAGAGAGGCTTCCCGACGGGCATGTTGCACCGCTCTTCCCGCTCGAACGCATCGCGCAGGTACGTGTAGGGGTTCTTCTTTCGCCCGTCGTACTTGACCTCGAAATGGGTGTGCGGCCGTGTGCCCTCGGCATTGCCCGAGTCTCCGACGTATCCGATGATCTGACCCGCCTTGACTTCATCACCCTCCATGAGGGTCGCAAAGAACGCGGTCCACGGTCCGCCCTTGCCGTCGTCCGTGCCGATCGTGTCGTTGTTGAGATGCATGTACGTCGTCGCCCATCCGTCACCGTGGTCGAGTCGGATGAAGTAGCCCGAAAGCCTGTGCTTCCCGAGCTTCGTAACGATGCCATCTGTCGCCGCGACCACGGGGGTGCCGCGGGGTCCCATGATGTCCGTGCCCGTATGACTGCGGCCGCCAGACCTGGCGTTGCCCCAGGAATTGGAGAAGCCGATCTCGTCGGATGTGAGCGGGAACACGGTCAGCGCGAACTCAGGAGCGTTGGTCGCCGAGCCAGCCATGGCAGTGTTCTGCGCAAGTATCGCTGGTACGGCAGTTGCCACGATCAGGGTTGAAGCGGCGACGGCGCGAAGAATGAGTCTTTTCATAGGGTT
>JBDLJV010000205.1:0-3434 GCA_039714175.1 Actinomycetota bacterium | reverse complement strand
CTCATGTCCGAGCACGCGGTATCGACCCTCGTCAATAAGGTCCAGAACAACACCCCCGACCTCCTCACCCCCCTCAACCTCCCCACCTGAACCGTTCTTGCGTAACTGGTAGCCGCACGGGCGGCTACCAGTTACGCAAGAACGGTGAGGAGCGTGGCATCATCCCTGTTGTGAGTGAGCAACGTTCTGTGTGTGTCATTGGTGCGGGAGTCAGTGGGCTGGCAACCGTCAAGCGGCTGCGTGATCGAGGGATCGATCTCGACTGTTTCGAGATCGGGAGCGACATCGGTGGTATCTGGAGGTACGACAACGACTCCGGCAGGTCACCGGCCTATGCCTCGCTGCACATAGACACATCCAAGGAACGCTTCGCTTTCGAAGACCTCCCAATGCCCAAGCAGTGGCCCGCATATCTGCATCACACGCAGGTGCTCGAGTACCTCGAGACCTATGCCGAGACCTTCGACCTGAAGCGCCACATCACGTTCCGAACGGAGATCATCGACGTTGTCCCTGATGGCAGTGAATGGTCGGTCACGGTCCGGAGCCGCGACACGGAGGAGCGGTCCACCAAGCGGTATCGAGCGGTCGTGGTTGCGTCGGGTCACCACTGGGATCCGAATATCCCTGAACAGGATGACCCGTTCGCCGGTGAGTCGCTGCATGCGCAGTCGTACCGAACACCTGAGAGGTTCATCGGCAAGGACGTCGTCGTTGTGGGCGTCGGCAACACAGGCGCTGACATCGCGAGCGAACTCTCGTGGCACGCCAAGTCCGTCACGTTGTCGACCCGGTCAGGGGCTCACGTGCTGCCTCGACACATCTTCGGTCGACCGCTCGACAACCTGTCATCCCGGTTCTCTTCCCAACTCCCGTTGGGAGTTCAACGCGCGATCTACGGAGCTCTGCTCTACGTTGCTCGTGGATCTCAGACGTCCTACGGTCTCCCAGTCCCGGACACGCCGTTGCTCAGCCAGCACCCAACCGTGTCGGCGGACCTCCTCGGACTTGTCAAGGACGGCCAGATCATCGTGCGCCGCGGCATCTCGAGATTCGTCGACGATGAGGTGGTGTTCACCGACGGTCAGCGAGCGAGAGCGGACGTGATCATCTACGCGACGGGATACCGGATATCGTTCCCGTTCCTTGATACATCAGTCGTCGCTGCGGATGACAACAAGGTGGAGTTGTACAAGCAGGTGGTCCCGGTCGATGTGCCGGGCCTGTTCTTCGTCGGCCTGATTCAACCAGTCGGAGCGATGCCTCCACTCGTCGAGCAGCAGGCACGATGGGTCGCTCAGGTGCTGGATGGTGTCGCCCTGCCATCGACGGGCGAGATGCGAGCCGATATCGTCACCGACAACTACGAGCGGAACCAGCGGTATCAGGACCGGCCGAGGCACACGATTCAGGTCGACTACTGGCCATATCTCGACGCGATGCGTGCGATCTGTGATGACAACGAGCGGATAGATACGCCTGCCGGCTGACAGTGTCGCTAGATTTAGGGCGCTGATTCTCGGGGGACTACGAGTCATGGCAGCACAGGCACAGACCCAATCGAACAACAAGAAGCTGTGGAAGACGATCGGGATCCGATCGCTCTTCCTGCTCGTCATGGGCGCTGTGCTCTACATCCTGTGGCCTCGACTTGTCGACTTCTTCTGGGCCTCACAGGAGCTGTCGGGGATCGACTGGTACTGGTTCATCCTGATGGCCGTGTTCATGCTCGGAGCGTTCGCTTCGGCCTGGGAGTTGACCCACATTGCCGTTCCGGGGATCTCGAGGTTCGTGGCGGCGACGTCGCAGCTTGTTTCGAACGCAATGGCCAAGGTGGTCCCCGGCGGTCCCGTCGCAGCAGGCGCGGGCTACTTCCAAATGCTGTCGGTGTCAGGAGTACCGACGGGACAGGCCGCCGCGGCACTCGCCGCAGTGTCGTTCATCTCCAACCTCGTTCTGTTCTCACTTCCAGCGATCGCTCTGCTCCTCGCAGCGGTATCCGCTCCGATTCCGAGCGGTCTCCTCCCCGTAGGAATCGTCGGAACGATCATGTTTTTGATCATGTTCAGCGCGGTGTTCACAGTTGTGAAATACGACAGGCCGCTGCTCTTTATTGGTGGAATCATCGAGCGTGTCGTCTGCTGGCTCGCTGACAAGGTGAACAAGGATTGGCATCCCACCGCTCAGAACATCCTTGACCGACGCAACGAGGTGGTTGAGGCACTTGGCGCCAGATGGAGGAAGGCACTTGTGGCAGCGGTCCTGAATTGGACGCTTGATTACATGGTCTTGATGACTGCCCTCATCGCTATCGGTGCAGATCCTCGACCGAGCCTTGTTCTCGTTGCGTTCGCTGGTTCGGCTGTTCTCGGCATGATCCCGATCACGCCGGGCGGCCTCGGATTCGTTGAGGTTGGTCTCTCGGCGATGCTCGTTGCCGCAGGCATACCGGCGCACGACGCCACGCTCGCCACACTGGCTTATCGCCTCTTCCAGTTCTGGATCCCGATTCCAGCCGGTGCGGTGGCGTACGTCCTGTTCCGTCGCAAGTTCGGCAAACTCACCGAACTCAACAACGCCTGACCTCTCCCGTTCTGGCGTCCGTGACGGCGAAATATCGCCGTCACGGACGCCAGAAGCGTGTGGGAGGGTCAGAAGCTGAAGCTGCAGTGTGCAAGACGGCCACCAGTCCTCGGATTTGGCGGAGGACAGTCGGCTGGCGTGTTGCCCCCGGGTCGACCGGTGAGAGCATCGGCATGATTGCGGTCCACGACGACGAGAGACATCGCGCCACCGAAGGGCAACGTGACCGAGTCCACAACTCCGGTTCCGAGGTGGATGTGCACGACCTCGGTCTCGCTCCCTCCGTAGGAGAACGAGCTGGCGAACAGCTCTGGACCGAACGGCGCCCAGGCAAGGAACGGCCGGCCGACGTCGCTCGGTGTCATCGATGCGGCAACGTACGACTCACCCGTCGTGAGATTCATGATCACGATGTCGTCGCCGGCCGTCGCAGCGAGGAAACGACCCTCCGCGGCGAACCTGGCAGACCGAGCATCGTACCGTGTGCCCTGAACTGGATGCTCGAACACCGTGTCCGTTCCATCGTCCAAATCGGTTACGTGCATCTGGGTACAGCGCGCTTGGCACCACGCGAGGAGGTTGCTGCGATTGCGCGAGACGTCGGATACGTAGGCGCGATTGATACCGAGCGTGCTCGTATCGTGATCCCCTGTGGTGTACCAGAGTGCGACTCCCTCGTCGGTCTCGATGGCAAGCCCTCCTTGGATACCTATCGCCGGGAACCCTTCGGTATCGACTCGGGTCGGGCCGTAGACGAGCCTCGACGTGACCGACTTGTACGAGACCGTGGGCAACCCGGATCCGATGATGTCCCCGGGATAATCGATGAGCCAGACATGACCCGGCTCCGC
>JBDLJV010000204.1:0-3448 GCA_039714175.1 Actinomycetota bacterium | reverse complement strand
ACCAGCGCCCGCCCCCACCTGCCTACGTACCCGTGGCCGAGGCCGGGAACAACCGCACCGAGCATTGCCGCAGCAACACCACTGCGCTCATCGTTCCCCCGATCAGCTCGATCGCTCATATCCAAAGGCTAGAGCGTGCAGCGTTTTGCGTTCATCGTTCATCGCACCACGACAAACGACAAACGACGAACGATCATCGATCACCCCATCCCGAGGGCGGACTTCGTTCGGGGGCCTACGAGTCCGTCGACCCACAGGTTCGAGTACTTCTGGAACGAGAGCACCGCCCTGAGCGTGAGCGGGCCAAAGATTCCATCCGATGGCCCCGCATCGAAACCCTGGTCGACAAGGCTCGTTTGGAGCGCCTTGACCGCATCCCCACGGGACCCGACAGAGAGAACAGCACCGGTGTCATCGACATGTGTGATCCCGGCCATCGCTGTCTTCGTTGCCCGCCCGACGATTCCGTCGGCTTCGATACCAAATTCCGTTTGGAACGATCTGACCGCCGACTCGGTGCGTGGACCGAACCGCCCATCGATGCCGCCGACCGGATGCCCCAACTCCTCGAGTGCCTCCTGCAATGCACGCACATCGGCACCATGGAGGCCGTTGCTCAGTACACGGGCACCGCCGACGAGCGGGTCGCGAGGTCCGTCCCCGACGTCATTGCCACCAGCCGCTACCAGCGAACTGTACGGATTGACGATGGTGCCTGACGGATCCCTCAGTTCGAAATGGACGTGCGGTGCTATCTCCTCGGCATTTCCGCTGTCGCCGACCCACGCGATGTGCTGCCCGGCTTCGACACGAACACCGGGCTTGATGGCTCGCTTGATGCCCCACCCCTTACCGTCGTCGGTGCCCGTGGTGTCGTTGTCGAGGTGGATGTACCAACTCTCCCATCCATCGTCATGGAGGATGACGAGCGAGCAGCACCGGTCAGGGTTCATGTGCTCTTGGGAAGTCCAGTTCACAAGACGCACGACCCCGCTGGCAGCGGCGACAACCGGAGTCATCTTGTCTGCCATGAGGTCCTGTCCCGTGTGAAAACCGTGGGACCGTCCGGCCCAGAAGGTGTCATTGAAGTGATGCGGGCCATCCACGGGGAATACGAGGTCGTAATCGACGTCCTCACCAAGCTCAGCCGCCGAGGCCACCCCCGGAGCCACGGCCACGAACAGCGCAACCGAAGCAGCTACAAGACAGATCCTCTTCCAATCCATACGATTGGTATCGGTATATCAGAAGCCCCCTTGAGCAACCACCCCTTGGTCGTACCACGAACACGCGCGAATAGGGCGTTCCGACCCTTTGTCTATCGTCTCTTGACTTCCGTCTCGCCCTGGCACGCCCTACGAGCGCGTCTTCTACGTACTACGTACTACGTATTACGTACTACGACTGCGGCTCCCGCCTCAGTTATTCGCAAGCACCTGAGGAGTCGGATCCGTTACCCACACGCCGACCTCTTCGTCGACCGTCACATCGATATCGACGATCAGCGAATTGAACCAGTCGCTCACATCGTTCGCAAGGATTTCACGGGCGAGCGTGTCTCTCACGACCTCGGGTGTCGCTACTTCACGTTGGGCGACGTCGACAACGTGGAACCCGAACTCGGTTTCGACCGGCCCCGTGGGAACACCAACTTCGGCATCCACCGTCGCCGCGGCGAACGGTCCCACATACTGTGCAGGGGACCCACAACCCAGATCTCCGCCGTTCTCGGCGGTGCCCGTGTCGAGGGAGACTTCTTGAGCGATCGTCGCGAAGTCCTCACCAGCATCGAGTCGGTCCAGCACGGCGGCGGCTTCCTCCTCTGTTTCGACCAGGACGTGCGATACGCATACGACGGTCCAGTCGAGGGGCGTGTCCACAAGCTGCGCATTCACTTCTGCATCGCTGACCTGTTCCGCGATCTCTGCGAGGCTCTCCTCGACACCGTCCTGGATAACAAGCTGGCGCGCAAAGGCACGCAACCCGAACTCGGTGGCACCCACGGCCGCAACGTACTCGTCGATCGACGTCGCATTCGGATCGCTCGCCACGAGTTCCTCCACACGATCATCGATCTCAGCTTCTGAAACCTCAATGCCGAACTCGGTCGCGGCAGCACCAGCCACCGCTTCCCACTGGATGACGAGCGACAGGTAGCGAGCAAACTCCGTTGCCGACACATCGGCCTCGGTGTCGGGGACGAGTTGCTGAACGTCGTCACGAGATATGTCGTGACCATCGACCGTGGCAACGATGGAATCGTTACCTCCACCACATGCGGCGATCAACAGCGAGAACGCAGCAAGAATCGCGAGGAACCGTTTCATGAAAGACCTTTCGTAGACCTCGGAGGCTAAGCCCAAAGCCGCCATACAGCCGCTGACCACGAGCTACAGCTCGGAGAACCGGAACGGACCTGCCGCTAGCCTGCCTCAGCGTGACGGACACTGCCCGCGGACCGGCCGATTTCGGCATCGACACGCTCGAAGAGATCGAGCGCCGTCTCCTGTGGCTGTCGTCGCGCATGATCGACCACGCGAACCACCGCGAAGACACCGAGATCAAGGTTGGAGGTCATCAGGCTTCCTGCGCCTCGATGACGTCGATCATGACTGCCCTGTGGTTCTCCCACATCGGCGGTGAGGACAAGGTCGCTGTCAAGCCGCACGCTGCTCCTCTGTATCACGCGATCAAGTATCTCACCGGCGAACTCGATCGTGAGTACCTGACCACGCTGCGTCAACGCGGGGGACTCCAGGCGTATCCATCCCGCACGAAGGATCCAGATGTGGCTGATTTCTCCACCGGATCTGTCGGTCTCGGAGTCGTGGCCCCACTGTTCTCTGCCGCTGCGCGCCGATACGCGAACGATCACTTCGGAGAGACTCCCCCGGCCAGGTTCATCGCGATAGCCGGCGATGCTGAGCTCGATGAGGGCAACGTCTGGGAGGCGATTGCCGATCCCTCACTCCAGAGCCTGGGCAATGTGATGCTGATCGTTGACCTCAACCGGCAGAGCCTTGATCGCATCATCCCCGGCATCCAGGCGCAACGACTGATGAGCTTCTTCCGTGACGCTGGCTGGCACGTTGTCGAAGCGAAGTACGGGGCGAAACTACACGAAGCGTTCGGACGACCCGGTGGTGAATCGATCCGACGCCACATCGATGACATGTCCAACGAGGAGTACCAGAGCCTGTTCGCGTACGAAGGAGCGGAGCTCCGCTCGCGGTTCCTGGCAAGTGCGCACCCTGAGGTTGCAGACGCCATCCAGTCGATACCTGACGAGGATCTCGCGTCCGTTGTGCAGAACCTCGGCGGACACGACCTGAGCGTGTTGATCGATGCATACCGCCAGTGCGATGCAGTCACCGATCGACCAAGCGTCGTATTCGCCTACACGATCAAGGGTCGAGGACTCCCGATCGTCGGCGACCCGATGAACCAC
>JBDLJV010000203.1:0-3530 GCA_039714175.1 Actinomycetota bacterium | reverse complement strand
CGCCGTCACCCGCGCGGCTCGTCGCATCTCGATCTCGGGGCATGCCTGGGATGGCTCGATCAAGAACGCCCGCGAACCATCTGAGTTGTACCTGATCGCTGAGAGTCTCGAAGGTGCACTCAAGGGTCCACGCGAAATCGTTGCGGATAGCAACCCGGCCCCGGCCCCGTTCGTCGAATCCGCGCCCGCACCGGACCCGCTCTTTCCCGAAGGCGTTGGCTCGGCAGTGATCGGTCACATGGAGGATCCAGATCAGATGCAGAGGGATCATTCGGACCTGTGGCCTGTCGTGACAGAGCGCGTGCAGCAGCTCGAACTTGCGATTGCGGATCTTGCTGCGCCCGCGGCAGACACCACTCCCCCACGCTTCAGCGTCTCGGTCACCAATCTGGTCGCTCTGGCACGTTGCGCACGGAAGTTCAACTGGATCCATCACGAACGTCTGCCACAGAAGCCGCGCAGATCCGCCGTCGAAGGGACCGCCTTCCACCGTCGCGTCGAGCTCCATCACCTGGGAGTGATCTCCCTCGATGATGCGTCGCCTGCGGCATACGACGACCCGCCACCATCGGCGGAGAGCGAGACGCCCGCAAAGCACACTCCCTGGGAACTCTTCGAGGAGTCCCGCTTCGCTGAGAGTCCACCTGTCCATGTCGAGACACCCTTCGAGATCGCAAGTGCCGGAGGCACCATCAGAGGCAAAGTCGATGCGATCTATGAAACCGAGCCGGGTCATTGGGAGATCGTCGACTACAAGTCCGGGCGTCACCGTGATGACCCGGCGCGTGCCGTGCAGCTCGAGGCTTACGCCGTCGCTGCGGCCGAAGGTGCAATCGCCTCCCCTCCCCCGGATCAGATGGAAGTCACATTCGCCTACTTCGGTGGTGGGTCGCTGGTGGAGGCATCTGAGTCCGTCGATGACGACTGGCTCGAACAGGCTCGAACCCACGTGAGCGAATTGATGACGCTCGGCGAACACGGCCCCTTCGAACCTGCGCCGGAATCCGACTGCAAATGGTGCGATTTCCTCCATCTCTGCCCCGAGGGCAGGGCATTCGTGAGGGGTCAGCGCACCAACTGACCGTCGAGCGAATCGATCACGATCGTGACCGGCCCGTCGTTCGTGAGCTCAAGGTGCATGTGAGCCCCGAACGTGCCGGTTGAGGTCGCTACACCCTGCCGTATGAGAGCTTCGCACATCGCATCGACCAGAGGTTCGGCCACCGTTGGACGGGCTGCATCGGTAAACGAGGGACGCCGCCCCTTCCGGATGTCTGCCTGAAGCGTGAACTGGCTGACGACGAGGATGCTGCCACCGACGTCTGCGACGGAGCGGTTCATCTGCCCCGCGTCATCGGAGAACACACGAAGCCCGACAATCTTCCGAACAACCGCGTCCACATCTGCCATCGAGTCGCTGGATGCGACGCCGACAAGCAGTACGAGCCCGGGACCGATGGCGCCAACTTCATCGCCGGCAACGATGACACGACCCTCCGTCACCCTTTGGACCACCACGCGCATCGTATCTCCACCGTTGATTGACAGTCCGAACCTACACTCGCCGCGATGATTCGATCAGTTCTGTTGTCGATTGCGCGCGGATTTGTCATGGGCGCCGCGGACATCGTCCCCGGGGTTTCCGGTGGGACGATCGCCCTCATCTTCGGGATCTACGAGCGGCTCATCGCATCGGTTCGGGCCGGATCCTCAGCCCTCGGTCACATCATCCGTCTCGACTTCGAAGGTTTCAGGCGTTGGATGCGCGAGGTCGAGTGGCTCTTCATCATTCCTCTGGGTGGAGGCATCCTGCTCGCCGTCGTCAGCTTGGCCCCGGTTCTCGAGGAACTCCTGCACGATTCACCTGTGGTGATGGCCGCGCTCTTCACGGGACTCATTGCCGGTTCGGTGGTCGTCGCGTGGGCCATCCTCAAGGAACCGGAAACGCACCACGTCTGGATTGTTCTCGCGGTTGGAACCATCGTCTTTGTTGCCCTGGGTCTCAGAGGGGGTACGACAGAGGACACCGTCGGCCAACTGGCCGAGCCCGCATTGTGGGCCTTCTTCCTATCGGGCGCTCTGGCCATCTGTGCAATGATCCTGCCCGGGATCTCAGGTTCCTTCATCCTCGTTCTGCTCGGTATGTATGGATCGCTGTTGAGTGCCGTAACTGACCGGGACTACATGACCCTTGCCGTGTTCATGGTCGGAGCGGTCGTCGGTCTTGCCCTGTTCAGTCAGCTGCTCCACTGGGCGCTGACGAATCATCATGACTCTGTCGTTGCCGCCTTGATAGGGCTGATGGCCGGGTCACTACGTGTACTGTGGCCGTGGCCCGACGGCATCAATTCGACAGAGATTGGCCGACCAGAAGGCGATGTTCTGTCCTCTGCGATCATCGCCGTGGTCGCACTCGCCGTAGTAATCGCCGTGGCACGAGTCGCGCAGCGCCTTGAAACGGTCGACCATCCGGAACCGGTTTCGGACTGACGAATCGTTCGGTCCCACTACCTGCTTGCCACGACACCTGCCGCGACGAGGGCATCGATATCTTCGCGTGCCATCCCAGCGTCTTCGAGGACGGCCTCAAGCGCCTCAACTCGATGCGCCCCTGCCAAGGAGTTGTCACGCGCTCGATTCTGTGGATGATCCTGAGCTTCCGAGAGCGACAGCACCGGGGTGACACAAGCATCCGTGCCGTCGAAGACACGCGTCCAGTGCTCTCGATCCTCCTCGGCGAAGGCGTCCGCGAACGTGATCTCAAGATCCGACCAGTTGGAGGGATCGAATCGGTTGGGAAGATCCTCTTCAGCCAATCCGAGTCCGGCAACGAAACTCGAATAGAACGCTGGTTCGAGTGCACCCACCGCCATGAAGCCACCATCGGCCGTTCGGTACGTGCAGTAGAACGGCGCTCCACCATCGAGCAGGTTCGACGACCGGCGTTCCGTCCAGACGCCGAGATCAGCGAGATCTTTGATGGGGGTCATCAGGGAATCGACGCCGTCGATCATCGCCACATCGACGACCGCCCCCTTCCCCGTACGGGAGCGTTCGACGAGAGCCGCTAGCGCTCTGACAATCGCGAACATGGATCCACCGGCGTAGTCGCCCACAAGGTTGAGTGGCGGGAGAGGCCTGTCCCGCTCTCCGATGGCTTCGAGTGCCCCGGTCAGACCGATGTAGTTGATGTCATGGCCTGCCATCATCGAATACGGGCCGTCCTGTCCCCATCCGGTCAGTCGAACGTACACCAACCCCGGATTCGACTCCACAAAACGTTCCGGACCGACGCCCAGACGCTCGGCCGTTCCCGGCCTGAATGCCTCGATCAGGATGTCCGCGCGGTCGACAATCGAGCGCACGACCGACTGGCCCTCCGCATCCTTCATGTCAACAGCGATCGTGGTCCGCGAGCGGACCCCGATATCCCCGAGTTGATCGCCCAACGCATTGCCCGATGGTGAGAGCCGTTCGATACGGATGACGTCACATCCCATGTCGGCGAGCATCGTGCAAGCGAGCGGACT
>JBDLJV010000202.1:0-3533 GCA_039714175.1 Actinomycetota bacterium | reverse complement strand
CCACCAAAGGAGAGTGTCAGAGCGGTGATCGTGAGGCCGATACCGAGGAACGCCGTTGACCCGAAGGTGTCGCTCCTCGTCACACGGAGGATCACGCCTACGAGCAAGGCAGTAGCAAGCATCTCGATGAGTACCACATCAAGCGACGAAACACCTGCTGCCTCGTTCGGCAACGTCATGGTGAGGACTGTGATCTCCTTGGTGGTGGCCGCCAAGATCGCGTACCCAGCCAGAGCGAATCCGACCACTTGGGCGACGAGATAGATCACAAACGTCTTTGGGCCTATCCGCCTGTCCAGTAGTGCGGCCAGGCTCACCGCCGGGTTGTAGTGGCCACCCGAGATCTCTCCGAAGTAGTACAACCCAACGATGAGTCCCAGGCCGAAGCCGAGCGGCACAACGATCGAGCCATCCACACCAGTCGCCGTGGACGCCACGGCAAAACCGCCGAGTGCCAACAGGATGAATGAGCCGAACAGCTCCGCGAGAAATCTGCGGACGTCGGTCATGGGTCCTCCCATCGTGTTCTTACGCCCTCTCTGCGCTTCGGGTATCCGCTCGCCAGAGATGGTTCGCCTTCCTTGATCCCTTGCATCATCGTAGCTGGATTGAATCCACCAACATCTTGACTAAGTCCAGAGACCGGACCATGATGCTGGAAGTGCACGCGCATCCCCACTTCAATCCGTCAGATCTCCTCAGCGAACACGGTGTGCAGATCACGGCACAGCGGTTGGCAGTGCTGCGAGCCATCTCGGGCACACCACATTCCACCGCCGACGAAGTGACCGAGGATGTACGCTCCGAGATCGGAGCCATTTCCCGACAAGCGGTTTATGACTCCCTCGGGACGCTCGTCGACAAGGGCATTCTGCGACGCATCCAACCCGCAGGGTCGCCCGCCAGGTACGAACAGCGGGTCGGCGACAACCACCACCACCTGGTATGCCGATCCTGTGGACGAATACTGGATGTCGACTGCAGCGTCGGCGCCGCGCCGTGTCTGCACGCAGCGGATGACCATGGGTTCGTGATTGATCAGGCCGAAGTGACGTACTGGGGCACGTGCCCCGCTTGCCGAGAGGAGTCGATCTGAGGACCGACGCTCAACGAGCATGTTTCGAGACACAAACCACCCGAGGAGAGAACAATGAGCATGGAAGAAGACGCTGCAATGATCGAGAGCAACACCGGCGGAGCCGGGAAGTGCCCGGTGATGCACTCCGACCATCTGGCCGTAGGAGTGACCGCGAACCAACACTGGTGGCCTGATCAGCTGAACCTGCGGATCCTGAGACAGAACCACCCGGATGCTGATCCGATGGGCGGCACTTTCGATTACGCCGCAGCGTTCGCGAGCCTCGACTTCGATCAGCTCGCCGAGGACATCGACGCCCTGATGACCGACTCCCAGGATTGGTGGCCGGCGGATTACGGCCACTACGGACCGTTGTTCATCCGCATGAGTTGGCACTCCGCCGGCACCTATCGCGTCGCAGACGGTCGAGGCGGCGGAGGGAGCGGTGCACAGCGCTTCGCCCCATTGAACAGCTGGCCGGACAACGCCAACCTCGACAAGGCGCGAAGGCTGCTCTGGCCGATCAAGCAGAAGTACGGTCGCGCGCTCTCGTGGGCCGACCTGCTACTCCTCGCCGGGAACAGGGCCCTCGAGACGATGGGACTCAAGACCTTCGGATTCGCCGGGGGTCGGGAGGACATCTGGGCGCCGGAGGAGGATGTGTATTGGGGTCCTGAGCGTGATTGGCTCGGCGACGAGCGGTACACCGGGGATCGCGATCTGGAGAATCCTCTGGGTGCTGTGCAGATGGGTCTCATCTATGTCAATCCCGAGGGGCCGAACGGAAATCCGGACCCGGTGGCTGCCGCACACGACATCCGCGAGACGTTCAGCCGAATGGCCATGAATGATGAAGAAACGGTTGCTCTCATCGCCGGTGGCCACACATTTGGGAAGACGCATGGTGCGGCGACCGATGACCACTTGGGCCCGGAACCGGAGGGAGCATCCCTGACAGACCAGGGCCTCGGATGGAGCAACGACTTCGGTAGCGGCGTCGGAGGCGACACCATCACAGCGGGACTCGAGGGTGCATGGACCCCTGACCCCATCGCATGGGACAACGGCTTCTTCGACGTCCTGTTCAAGTACGAGTGGCAGCTCACCAAGAGCCCGGCCGGAGCGTTCCAGTGGAGGCCAAAGGACGTCGAGGACGAGGACCTCGTGCGCGATGCCCACGATCCATGGAAGAAGTACGCCCCGATCATGGCGACGACCGATCTCGCGCTCATCAGCGATCCCGTCTACAGGGAGATCTCGGAGCGGTTCCATGCGGATCTGAGCGTATTCGCCGACGCATTCGCCCGAGCCTGGTTCAAGCTCCTCCATCGCGACATGGGTCCGGTATCGCGATATCTCGGCCCCTGGGTTCCGGAAGAGGAACTGCTGTGGCAGGATCCGGTTCCGACTGTCGATCACAAGCTCATCGATGACTCGGATATCGCCGCGCTCAAGGAGAAGATTCTCGAATCGGGCCTGTCGATCTCCCAGATGGTGTCAACGGCATGGGCATCCGCATCGACATACCGCGACACCGACAAGCGCGGCGGGGCGAACGGGGCACGTATCCGTCTCGCACCGCAGTCCGAGTGGGACGTCAATATGGAGGGCGGCGTGGCAGCGGTGCTCGAAACACTGTCGACGATCCAGGAGGGCTTCAACGGATCGCAGGACGGAGCGAAGAAGGTGTCGCTCGCAGACATCATCGTTCTCGCCGGATGCGCCGCCGTCGAGAAGGCAGCCCGAGCAGGGGGATTCGACGTGGTCGTCCCGTTCTCGCCGGGTCGCACGGACGCCTCAGCAGAGCGAACCGATGTCGAGTCATTTGCGGTGCTCGAACCCCTGGCAGACGGCTTCCGCAACTACCACCGGGGTACGAGCGGCGTCTCTCCTGAGAACATGCTGCTCGACAAGGCATTCATGCTGAAGCTGTCCGCTCCAGAGATGGCGGTCCTCGTTGCGGGAATGAGAGCCCTGGACGCGAACACCGGATCATCGAAGGACGGAATCCTGACGAATCGACCGGGCGTGCTGTCCAACGATTTCTTCGTCAACCTCCTCGACATGAGCACTGAATGGAAGCCGACTTCGGACTCCGAGGACACGTTCGAGGGATACGATCGGGAGACAGGCGATCTTCGATGGACTGCATCCCGTGTAGATCTCGTGTTCGGCTCCGATTCCGAACTCCGAGCCCTCGCTGAGGTATATGCCTGCGACGACGCGGGCGAGGACTTCGTGCATGCCTTCATCGGCGCCTGGGAGAAGGTCATGAATCTGGATCGGTTCGACCTGGCGTAATCCGGCACAGGTTGCAGCCGTCGTTCGGGAGGTCGCCGAGGGCCTCCCGAACCTGTCCACGGACTCCGACATCGCGATGAACGACTCCCCAGCATTTGGGGAGTCGTTCATCGTTCATCGTGTGTCGTTCATCGTTTATCGTTCTGACCATGAC
>JBDLJV010000201.1:0-3595 GCA_039714175.1 Actinomycetota bacterium | reverse complement strand
CCCGAGGGCGACGAGAACCTCTCCACCCCCGACAGCCCACAGATCAGGTACATGGTCAAGATCGGTGTCACCGAGCGTGAAGTGCTCGGCGTCAGGAAACGGAATCGCACCTTCGAACAGAGGCGAGGATGCGCCCGTATCGGGATCGATCGCCCATATCGTAAGCGTCCCGTCTTCGACGATGAACAGATCCAATTCTCCGTCGACGTCGTAGTCGGCAGAAGTGATCCAGGCATCGACAGCCGGCGCCGGGACAGATGTGAGTGCCGACGTCTCGGCAGAGAACCCTCCGAACGTCCAGCGCACGCTCAGCTCAACGTGACCGTTGACGTCTGAGACCAACCACAGGTCGTTGCCACCCCGGCCGTCCCAGTCTCCGAAGCCGATCGTGTGTGCGTCAGCGGCATCCTGACCGATCCGGGATACGATCGAGCTTCGCAACGAGCATGCGCTGTGCCGAAGTGAGGCAACGGACGCATCAACGATGACAGCATCACCGTCTCGGCGCACTCGAACAACATCCACCGCACCGTTCGTGGCTGCGTCGGTGAGCACCGTTGTGAGCAGACCGTTGGTGTTCTGTGGTTCCACGGGCACCGAAACAGCACGATCAGCGAATGCAATCGGCTCTGTGAGGGGGGCATAGAACGGAGCGAGAGACGTCTCGCCGCTGAACGCTGGGCCCTGCCACGAGAAGTGCATGGTGTCCTTGACCCCGATCCAGTGTCCGCCCCAGCAGAAGCCTGCGTCGATGAACGAGTCGAGCCACCAATCCGGGATGTCCGAGCGCAGATCGTTGCTCCTCGAGTAGGGATTTCGGTGGGCATTGACGTCGAATGCCGTGCCGTAGGTATGTCTGGAGATCCGTGTTCCACCGGCGATCGTGCGTGCTGCAGCCGAGTACGTCCACTTGTCCGTGATCCTGTATCGGTTCCCATCGTCGATCTCATCCGCGAGCGATCGTTCGACCAGTTCGAGAGCGGGTAGCAAGCGGGGGTGCACCGCCAGAAACTCGGACGATCCGGGGATTCTCCACTTCACCATGTCGTCGAGGACGGCCTGCACGGTGCGGCCGAACATGCCTCCGTATTCGCCGCGTAGGATCGCCTTGGTCGAAAGCCATCCGGAGTAGTGATTGGTCGGTGTGCTCATGCGCTGTGCACCACAACCGCTCGACTCGGTGAAGGTGGGCCAGGTCTCGCCCTCACCGCCGGTCGCTACGGCTGGTGGGGCTGTGATCACGAGTACGAACACAATGGCGAGAAGCGGGGCGGCAGCGAAGCGCATTAGTACACGCTATCGGATACGTCGGATTCCGTGTGGTATTGGTACCTGCGATCGGAAGGCAACAGGCCCCGTCGGCGGCACGGCCGCGGTCGCCGAGCGTAAGGTGGGACATACGCCACGTGGACCGGCGTCGGAGGTCATGACGTGAAGGAACGCAACATCGCGATCCGCCGGGCTCTCTTGAAGGCCCTCATTGCGATCGGCGTGATCGTGGCGATCTCCACTGCAGTGATCTCCGTTCGGGAGAGCATCTTCCCACCCCGCGCCCTGATGCTGGTCCTCTTGATGATCGGCGGCAACAACACGATGTTCGAGCTTGCGTCCCGACATACGGACACGCAGGTGCTGGTGACGTTCATCACGTTCGTCCGCATCGTCATCCTGGCGCTGGCCGCAGCAACGGTCATGGACTTCATTCTCCGCCAGCGCCTCCCCATGTTGTACACCAGAAGGAGCAAGCGAATGCAGGACCATGTCATTGTCTGCGGACTGGGCCATGTCGGGTACAGGGTCGTGGTCGAGCTGGAACGCTTCGACACTGAGATGACCGTGATCGAGATTGATGCGGAGGGCCAGTTCGTGGCATCGGTGAACGAACGAGGTATCCCGATCCTGTTCGAGGATGCTCGCAAGTCCGATGTGCTGCGAAAGGCTGGATTGGAACGCGCAGTGGCCGTCATCGCGTGCACGGATGATGATCTGACGAACGTCGAGATCGCTCTCGACGCTCGCGAGATTCGACCAGATATTCGTGTCGTGCTCCGGTTCTTCGACCACGGACTCGCGTCCAAGATCGTCAACAACTTCGATATCGAAGCAGCGTTCAGCGCGTCAGCTCTTGCTGCACCCGCTTTTGCAGCTGCGGCGGTCGATCCATCGGTTCAGGACAGCTTCTATGTCGGGGATGTCCTCTTCGTCCACTCGGCCTTCGTTGTGCCTGACGATTCGACGCTCACGCATGAGACCGTTTGGGACATCTGGGGCAAATACAACGTGAACACGCTCGGATTTGTCGACGCGAACGGAACGATGGACAGACACCCCGGTCCGGCGGTCCATATTCCGGTGAAGGCGAAGGTCACCGTCGTTGGCCCCTACGAACAGATTCAACGCTTGCAGGCTGACCACGGAATCATCGAGCCATCGGACAGAGTGAGACACAAACACGACCGTGACGGCAGGAAGAAGGGATTTGGGCCGACACCGCCGATCATCGATCCCGGCAGGTGACGCTTGGTTGCGATGGCGACTTCATCTCGCGTCCCCGAGCGTTGCCTCACTTGATACGGTAGACAGCAGCACCCAACGAAGGAAGACAGGCGCATGCCATACACATTCGGAACCGTTGTCTATGGATCCATCGAGGATGCCGAGAAGCTCGTGACTTCAGCACTGGCCGACGAGGGGTTCGGTGTCCTGACCCGGATCGATGTCAAAGCAACGTTCAAGGCGAAGCTTGGCATCGATGTGGATCCGTACGTGATCCTCGGATCATGCAATCCGACGCTGTCGCACAGTGCCATCGAAGCAGAGCCAGATGTTGGAGCGCTGCTGCCGTGCAATGTGGTGCTCCGAAGCAGTGGGAACTCCGTTGCCGTGCGTGTCATGGACCCCACCGCTGCAATGGGCATCGTTGGCAACCCGGTCGTTGATGCCGTCGGCGTGCAGGCACGCGCTGCATTGGAGCGTGTGGTCAAGTCGATTTCGTGAACGACCAGATCTTTCTCGTCGAGATCGGGCGCCTACATCGATTCTTCGAAGACTGGTTCAACGGCATTGCGGATCGCACGATCGAGGAACTCGCTGATTCGCTCGACGATGGCTTCTTCATCGTGTCTCCCGACGGCGCGAGGACCGACAAGGGAGCGCTCGTCGAGATCATGCGAGAACGAAGAGGCGCCGGTCCCGTCAGGATCTGGATCGAGGATGCTTCCGTCGAGCACTTCGTAGGGGACGTGACAATCGGTACCTACGAGGAACACCAGGATCGAAGTGGCAAACGTTCGTGTCTTCTATCAACGGTCGCCCTGCAACCGAATCCAGGAGCACCGGGCGGATTCAGTTGGTTGTTCGTCCACGAAACGCGGAGTGATCGCTACACCGAAACATCTTGAAGCAGGTAGTTGATGACGTCGGCTGCCGAGTAGTGCGTCGAACCCTCCGGAGCCATGCGTGCCACATGGACAGCGTCATCACCCGAGGTGACAAGCGTTCCTTCGATCTCGCCGTTCTTCTTGACCTGCGGCAGGCCGACATTGGCGATCAGTGAGTTGCAGAGGCACTTCCGGCCGATCGTGTCGGCTATGTC
>JBDLJV010000200.1:0-3608 GCA_039714175.1 Actinomycetota bacterium | reverse complement strand
GATTCGATTCACTCGTGGGCCACGGGATTCGATCTCGCGGACATATTCGAATCCGATGATCTCAGAGCCGGTGACTTTGTTCGCTCCGCAAGACAACTGCTCGATCTCTTGCGACAGATCCGCGATGCGTTCCCCGAGCACCGGACGATCGCATCGGAATCCATCAGGTTGATCGATCGCGGAATCGTCGAAGCTGGAGCCCCCCGATGAGCTGGTTCGGGATCGTGAATCCTCATGCTGGGCGTCACGGCTCACCGTTCGAAGAGGTCCACGCAGTGTCCGAACAGCTTGGGCTCGATGCCCTCTTCGTCGAAACGCGGTCAGATGAAGATGTCGACAGTCTCGTGAAGGCGGCGGTTGACAACGGATACAGCCGGTTCATCGCCGTCGGAGGGGACGGAACCGCTCACGTCATCCTCAATGCTCTGATGGCGGGGGATCCTGAGACACGCCCCACATTGGCGATCGTCCCCGAGGGATCAGGCACCGACTTCATCAGGACATTCGGTCACGACCGCTCGCTCCACAGCGCTCTCGAGCGAATCCTCGAGGGGAACACCTACACAATCGACATCGGCCGTGTATCCGGAAGTTTCGGCTCGCGGTACTTCCTGAACGCCTGCAATCTCGGGGTGGCCGCCAGCTCCGCTGCAAGGGCAGCAGCGCTTCCTCGATGGTTCGGCTCGGCTCGCTACACGATCGCGTTCTGGCTCGCCCTCTGGCGCTTTCGCAACCACAGGGTGCGTGTTCAGGTGGACGAACACGGCTTCGACGACGATGCGATCAACGTCGTGGTCGCAAATGGGCAGTTCTTCGGTGGCGGTCTCAATATTGCTCCCCGTTCCTCGCTCGTGGACGGCAAGATGGATGTGCAGGTTTTTCGAGGTCCTCGGCGTCAGGCGTTCTCGGTGATGCCCCGGGTTCTCATGGGTTCGCATCTCACGCACAAAGGCGTGCAGCGCTTCTCCGGGACCAACGTCCGGGTCGATGTCCCGACCGACTGGCCGGTCGAGGCGGACGGCGAGATCATCGGAGAAGGGGGCGTCTCCATCGAGGTCCTTCCGTCCGCTCTCGACTTCATCATCTGATCCTGTCAATCGTGGACGCCAGCGAATCCCGTAGAAACGAATTGAACTGTCTCCGGAACTCTGTATGCTCCGCGCCGACGAACGGAACGAGAGACTGATGACCGACGAGACTCCTGAAGAATTCGAAGACGTCGAGGATCCTGAAGAACTCGAAGACGTCGGTGATGGCGAAGAGTCGGAGAGTCTTGATGACGAGTCCTCAGACGATTCGGACGACAAGGGTTCCGAGACCACCGAAGCCCTCGACGAACTCGAGGCAGAAGAACTCGAGATGCTCACCGAAGACGAAACGAACGAGACCATCGTCGTCGATGAAGCTGCCGAGATGCGTGCGATCCGCCGCGCCGAGATCGCCATGGAAGCCGGTGAGGTCGACGAAGCAGCATCGGACGAGTTCGTCTGCTCCGTGTGCTTCCTGGTCAAACGTCGCAGCCAACTCGCGGCCAAGCGCAAAAAGATCTGTCTCGACTGCGCTTCGTAGATCCAGCCACTGCCGGTGATCCAACGACTGGCACACATGTCCTCAAGACCTCAGTGTTACACGCCGACACTTCTCGTATGGAAGACTTCGGTATGCGAACGCTCGTCATAGTCCCGACTTACAACGAAATTGAGAACCTCGAGGCCATAGCCAAGGCCGTTCGATCACACGGCTACGATCTCCTCGTCGTCGATGACGGCTCACCGGATGGGACTGGTTCCCTCGCCGACGATCTCTCCGTAAGCGACCCGGGCGTGCTCGTGCTCCATCGCAAGGAGAAGATGGGCCTCGGACCGGCCTACGCCGCAGGCTTCGCCCATGGGCTGGAACTTGGCTACGACATTCTGTGCGAGATGGACGCCGATTTCTCCCACGATCCATCGGACCTGCCTCGACTCGTCGAAGCTGTCGAAGGTGGCGCAGATCTCGCAATTGGCTCTCGATACGTTCCCGGTGGAGGCACACAGGGTTGGCCCTGGTACCGCGAGGCGATCTCACGTGGGGGAAACCAATACGCCTCCATCATGCTCGGACTGTCTGTGAAGGACGCCACTGCCGGGTTCCGCGCCTTCAGGGATACGACGCTCCGCAAGATCGATCCCTCCTCCTGCCAAGCATCCGGATACGGTTTCCAGGTCGAGATGGCGTGGCGCACGGAGGAAGCACACCTCGACATCGTGGAGGTACCGATCACGTTCCGGGACCGCTTGTACGGCGAGTCCAAGATGAACAGCCGGATCGCGATCGAAGCGATGGGCCTCGTGACCCGCTGGGGCTTCTCCTCCCGCTTCAAGCGACCGTCCTAGCAACGTCCCCCCTTGATGGGGGGACGGCAGAGCGAAGCGATGCAGGGGGGTGATGCTGAAACCTGAAACCTGACACCTGTTCTCCTCCTGCATCCCCCTCCTGGCTCGCAAGCTCGCCCGTCCTCCCACAAGGGGAGGACCCCGGAGAGTGGGGCGCATGGATCCGCTATCTGTAGGACATGTCGCTAACTACGCTCGCGGGATGGTTATCGCTACGAGACCGGCAAAGAACTCCGACGTATTCAAACTCGTGTCCCTGTACAAGGAAATGGAACAGGAGCAGACCGTCCGGAAGCCGATCTGGGCGTACACCGATGGCCTGGACGAGCGCTTCGATCTCTCACTCTTCAGGGCGATCGAAGCCACGGATTCCTTCGTTCTCGTGGGAGAAATCGACGGCACGATCGTCGGGTTCGTATGGGCAACCATCGAAGGGATGCTCCACAGGGCAGAGGGTTCGACGATCGGTCGATTCCGTCTGATCTATACCGAGCCCGAAGCCCGCGGTGTCGGCGTCGGCCACACGATGCTCACGGACGCAACCGCTCTGCTTCGCAAAGCAGGTGCCGAGCACTTCGATGCGCCGGTGGGACCGGGGCAACGCGCCGCCAAGAACTTCTTCGAATCCCACGGGTTCGCTGCGAGGTCAATCATCATGTACTCGGCCGACCCCAATGTCTCCGACAGTGAGTGACACGCCATCGGGCCAGGAAGCGGTCGACCTCCTCGTGGAGTTCATCACCAACGCATGTGTGAACACGGGGGATCCCACCTCAGGCAATGAACTCCGCTCTGTACGGACCGTCCAATCCTTCCTCGGTGAACAGGGGACCGTCATCGAACCGATCGAAGGTCGCGCATCGGTGGTGTATCGGATCAAGGGAACTGATCCCGACGCACCGGTTCTGCTGATGATCCCTCATCTCGACGTTGTGCCAGCCAATGCGGCCGAATGGTCGGAGGATCCCTTCGGTGCCGTCCGCAAGGATGGGTTCGTGTGGGGGAGGGGCACCGTGGACATGTTGAACATCACCGCCGCGATGGTGGTCGTGTACCGCTGGCTGAGGGATGGCATCCTTCCCGCTCCAACCGGCGACATCATCCTCGCCTGTGTCGCTGACGAGGAAGCGGGTGGAACGTGGGGAGCGAAACACCTCGTCAACGAACATTGGGACCTTGTTGCGTGTGACTACGTACTCACGGAGGTTGCGGGGCCCACATTGGGAACAGCCA
>JBDLJV010000199.1:0-3620 GCA_039714175.1 Actinomycetota bacterium | reverse complement strand
GTTCTCCTCGACGTTCTTTCCGACGAGGCCCCACGTGACGCCCTCCGGACTGAGGAAGTCGTTCTGTGGATCCGTTATGACGAGGGCTGTTGCGTTGTTACCCATTCTGCCGTTCCCTTCTGGCCCGAGTGGGCCGGTGTGTGGGAACAGAGTCTCGAACCCGCTGTGTGATTTGGTACCTCAGGTGTGCGGAATCGTCCAGGCACGCCCCAATCCGCTTCGGTAGCATGGTTTGATGCTCCTGGATCGCCTCATGAAGGACCTGCACGTCTCAGTCGGTCCTTTCGCCATGTGCGAGATCGCAAGCGGGTCCCGGCTCCCCATCGGCGAACTCGGCTGGGTGACGATCCACTTCGTACTGGCAGGATCGGGGCGCGTCAACATGGGAAGAGCTCGCGGCCCTGAGATCTCCAAGTACACGCTCGCCCTGGTGAAGCGGAGGCACCTACTCGAAGGGACACGCGGGGACGACACACCAGCAGAAGGCCTCAGCATTCCGGGTGGCGAGCGCTTGATCGGCGACCCACCCGGCGCCGCAGATTTCGTGGTTGCATGCGGTCGCATTCAGGCCGCGTACGGCGAAGGACTGAGCCTCTTCGATGGCATCGAAGATCCCATCCTCGAGGACTTCTCCGATTCGAAGACCATGCGTCTCCTCTTCGAGATGATCCTCTCCGAATCCAGCGAACACACCGAAGGCAGCCTCGGCATGATCGAGGCCCTCATGCGTCAGTGTCTGGTACTACTCCTCCGACGACTCAAGGACACGAACGACAGCAGGCTCACGTTCCTCGATGGTCTCCAGGATGCACGCTTGAGCGCGGCAATCAGTGAGGTCCTCGATAGTCCCGCCCACCCGCACACGGTCCAGTCGATGGCGTCGACGGCAATGATGAGCCGCTCAGCGTTCTCGGACCGATTCAGGAAGTGCTTCAACGACACACCTATGGCGTTCGTCCGACAGGTCCGGCTGCGACAGTCTGCAGAGATGCTCCGAACAACCCAGAGGTCCATCAGCGCGATTGCAGCAGCGACCGGTTTCTCAAGCCGAAGCCATTTTTCCCAATCGTTCTCCACTGCATTCGGAGTACCGCCGGGCGAATTCAGGAGGAGTACCGCACAGGATCCGTCGATCTCCTCCCCGATCGACCTTCCGCGCTGATTCGCAATTCCTCGCGGTCTCCACTCGTTGCGTTGCCATGCAGTACCGAGACGCCGTCACGAACCGCGGTAGCTATGGCTCATGAGGAACGACTCGGCTAGCGATCCGATGGATGAGGCCTCCGTGAGCCACGGGGTGTGCCCTCCGTCAACGACGTGTAGCTCGGCGTCGGGAATCGCACCGGCTACTCGCTCCCCGACCGATGGCGACCCGAATGGATCATCCCTTCCCCAAATGAGCTGAACCGGTTGAGTCACACGAGCGAGATCCTCCGCTGCAACTGCCATGTCCGGATGCGCCCCCCGCAGCCGAACCAACGTGTGGAGCGTGGAGAGGAAGGTGGGTTGGAAACCGGGGAGCCGCTCAGTTTCCAACAGGAGTTCGGCGATTTCTGGAGCGAGCGGGTACTCGTGCACCATCTTGGAAAGACGCTCGATCTGCTTTGGGGATGGGGGCTCGATCTTCATCATCAGCTCAGCCAATGGTCGTACCGACATCAGCCTCATCGGGGCGGGAGCAGACGTGCCGAGGACCAGAGCCGGGCAACCGACGTGTGTTATCGCTGTGACGCGATCTGGACGATCGATCGCCAGCCACGTTGCCCAAAGCGAACCGAGCGAGTTGGACATGAACATCGCAGAGTCGAGGCCCAATCCGATGACGACCTGCTCGAGGAATGAGATGGCGGTCGCCTTGTAGTGATCGGCCAATCTCGGCGTGCTATCGGTGAGCCCATATCCGGGCAGATCGACAGCGTGCAGCGTGAACCCGTCCAGTTGACTCATCAGCGGAGCCCACATCGCCCCCGGCGTACCGATCCCATTGACCATCACCACAGACGGGCCCGAACCAACGGTCAGGATGTGCGCCCTTCCCCCTATCGCCGGTATTTCGACGAAATGGGAATCAGCATCGACGTCGTACCGGTCCAGCACGGCGCTCTGGGCTGCTGCGAATGTTTCCATCGACATTGCTACCAACTTCCGGAGCCTTAAGTTTACACTGCGTAAAGCAATCTACACGAAAGGTTTACGTCATGTCAAGTGGCGATGCGTACGGAGATCCCGAAACCCGAAGACGGATCCTGGAGGCGACGAGAGAGCTGATATCCAAACACGGCTCCGATCTCAGGCTTGGAGATGTCGCCGACCGGGCGGGTGTGTCACGCCAGACCATCTATCTCCACTTCGGCGACCGCACCCACCTCCTCGTGGCACTCGTCAGGCACATGGACGAATCGCTCGATCTGGGCGAATCGCTGGCGCACGTGCGCGCAGCCGACAACAGCAGTGAGGCCATCGCGCGCACCATGGAACTCCACAGCAGCTTCAGCGCCGCCATTGACTCTGTCGCTCTGGTACTCGAGTCGGCTCAGTATGAGGACGAAGCACTCAGCACGGCATGGCGGGACCGGATGCGGTTCAGGCTCGGGGTACACCGAGACCTTGTACAACGCATGGCTGACTGCGGCGATCTGGCCGACACATGGACAGTTGATGCGGCTGCCGATCTCTTCTACGCCGTCACGCTCCCGGGGCCCTGGCGCGAACTCACCAGAGAGCTCGGGTGGAGCGACGAGCAGTACATCGAGGGCATGTCAGGATTCCTCCAACGCGCACTGCTGTCTGACACGGACGAGGGGTGACCATTTCTGCATATGTGCCTAGACGCTCGAATGGGCCGCGCGTACGTTCGGTAGTGGAACGCCGCACTCGATGGCATGCAGGAGGGATCTCAACCGCAGATTGAGCCTGCTTCTCGTTCTCATCCTCGTCCTCGGCCTTGCCGCTCCGGCACTGGCCGTACCGACCCCAAGTCCACCGACCAATGCTCCCCTTGTCGGGGACCGTATCAGCGTCCTCTCGGAGACATCGGCGACCTACCCGACAGACACGTCGTTCCACACATGGCATGGATGGTCCGAGCCATTCGCTGATATCGGGGAGCTCGACACGATGATCAACGATGGTTCGATCGCCGTTTCTGCAACCCTTGACGGATCCCCCGTTGCTCTTCGGCCGTGGTTCAACGTATGGGACGTCAGCGCGACGTGCGCATTGCCGTGGCAGGAGAACATCCTGGAGCGTGTGACGTTCGCGCGGCTCTTCCTCCTACTCGCCAACTGGTGGGATTGCGACGCCACCGGACTCTGGGTGAAGGTGTACTTCCACAACTACCGGGACGGTTTACCCGCTGGCAGCCACGACTTCCACGTCGACTGGCTCCACCCAGCAAGTCCATACAGCAACGACCACACGGTGACCTTCACGCCCTAGCCGGGAACCGACAGCGTTCAGCCGAGCCACGTCCTCAACCACGACCGCATCCCAGGGGACGCAAGCCGTGGGTCATAAGGAGGGGTTTCTCGCGTTCTCCCGTCATGGCGTTGTCGTGAGACGTCGACGCGCGGTCACGGGCCCCTGCAGCTGTTGCGATCGAGAATCGACTCAGTGACGCG
>JBDLJV010000198.1:0-3638 GCA_039714175.1 Actinomycetota bacterium | reverse complement strand
GGCTGAGCGGTCACGATGTTGTCTGGAAGCCGACCACGACCCGGTCACCGATCTTGAGGTCGCCATCGACCGGCGTGATCTCGACCATGCCACCAGCAGTGGACAGGCCAGGCGTTACGGCGACGGCCCGTGTTGTACCGTCGGCGTTCTCAACGGTCACGATCGTGTCCCCGGATCCTGTTGCTGACAGTGCCGCAGCGGGTACGGCGAGTACGGCACCGGATGTGGATCGGGATGCGACAGGGATCGTGACCTTGACGTTCGTGTTGTTCAGATCCGCCCTTACTTCATCAGGCAGGATCTCCACATATACCTTGTCCACGGCAACGTTGTTCGTCCCGGGTCCACCAGCCACCTCAGAGACAACTCCGGTCATCGACACACCAAGACGATCCAGTTCGATCAACACCGGAGTTCCGACCTCGACATACTCGGCCTCAGCGAGCTTCACCGACGAGTCGATGGCAAGCCGAGCACCGGACACCTGCATGACCTCGCCCGCCGCGACATCGCCACGTTCGATGAGCACAGAGTCGACCCTGATCGGGAACGTCGCGAAGAACATGAACTCGGTCTCCGGGGCCGGATACCCGCCCGGTGGGCGACGGTTGCGCACTTTCAGGGGTTCGTACCCCCGTGATTCATAGAAGGCCACGACAGCATCCTCGGTCTGTCTGCCGAAGACCCCGTCGATCTCGTCGATCTCGAATCCGAGTCGCACCAAGGCTTCTTGGAGTTGGGCAATGTCCTCTCCCGTGTCCCCTCGTCGCGCCGTGCGGAACAGGGGTAGATCTCCCTCGAGCACGAATACCGGGCGACCGGCAACCTCGAGGAGCACGTCACCCTCGGAGAACTCGTCACCGATCGCCGGGGCCTGTGTCACGACCGGTGCCACACCGTCGAGGGCTACCGACGACACCGAGATGGACTCGGGACGTTCGAACCGCACCGAACCACGCGTCACCACGTCGTTCGATATCACCATCTCCTCAACAGGAACTGTGATCGCCGACGGCTCAGGAGGTTCGGCCTCAGCCGCTACCTGGGCGGGCGATTTGATCTGCAGTGCAGCCACCCATCCCACCGCAGCGGCACCAACGAGGACGAGTAATCCGACGACGATTGTTACTTGGCGACGCACCTAGGAGTTGTCCTTCTTGAACTGCTCCAACTCGGCAAGGTGTTCTTGGATGAACCGCTGCTCGGCGCCTTCGTAGACTTCTCGCCAGATCTTCTCCCGGTCGCCGTAGCAAGCGAAGCTGACCTTGGCCATGGCGATCTCCTCGGACGCGATCTCATTGACTGCTGCCTCGACCGGGCCGCCTGGCACGATTTCGCTACTCCCGTATCCGTACCCCATGCCGTCCGGATCGATGTCGAGATCATTGATTGCGCCGACCTCCTCGAGACGACGAAGGAGGAAGATGTGGGCGTCGTTCTCATCCTTGAATTCGTACCCGCTCTCCGCCATGCAAGCGGACCAATTGGACTCCATCTCCTGAAGACGCGGATCGTTCTCAAGGCCGCGGTACATGTCTTCGAGCGCCGACCCGAACTGCTCCTGGAACGCCATCTGGGCTTCGTTGTTGTAGAGATCCTCGTAGGCAGAGTTGTAGCAACCGGTGGGTTGGTAGCTCTCGTAGAACTCCTGAATCTCCTCTTCGGTCATCGACTCGTGATCGATCTCGGGCGGCGGTCCGTGGAGTGCTGCGTAGTAGGCCTCGCGTTCGGATTCCGACAGCGCTTCGGCGATCGCGTTGTTCGGGTCCTTGGCCCGCTCCTCCTCGTAGTCCTCTTCGCTGAACTGCTGTTCCTCGAGGAGCATCGTGGAGACCCCAAAGCCGTATTGGGCAACGAACTCTTCCTGGGAGTCGGGTCCGGAGAAGCCGCCGAAGTCCTGGTTCTGGACGTAGGGGATGTATTCGAAGCCCTCGTCGGCCATGCACTTGGCGATGGCTTCTTGGGCCAGACGCTCCTGCTCCTGGAACTGCTGTTCGGCGTCTTCCTCGTCGTACGCAAACGCGCCAGGGATGAAGTCCTGGAGCGTCGGCTCGCCGCTCGACGCTTCCTCGTCGTCCCCTGTGCCGTCCTCAGTGCCGCAGCCAGCAGCAAAGAGCACGAGTACCAGTGCCACGATGAATGTCCTCATGTCCGACCCCTTCACTCTCTCGTATTCACATTCAGGAACGACATGACTGCGTCGGCGTCCGATGGCAATGCGTCCCACATGAGTGGTTCGCGTTGGGAGAGCTTCCGGTTCCCCCGGGCGTGAACCCGAAGTCGACCAGGAATCGCTGTCCCCGCCTTCCGACGTGACCGATTGTCCACCGCTCTGTCACATATGTGTCCGTTCCCCCCGGTTCGTCGCGAAACTTCCGAGCCGAGGACACCATTATCCCCGTGATCCGCAAACACGCAAGGAGCGACAGGTGGCGGATCTGCCGTTGGAGCAGCTGTTCGGGCGGCTCGTCCTCGGCTAGGTCGTCGACGACGACCTGCGATCGGAGGGGACGTTCGCCAAGTGGTCCCCCGCCAGAGCATTGCGCCCAGGGTTACGTGGACGTATTGAATCCATCGGAGTGCCCTTTCTCGACTGGCGCCGAGGTTCCTCGGTGTCAGAGCTTGTCTAGGTAGGCGAGTGCTGACCCGTTGTCCGTGAGGATCGGCATCTCGGGGAGCGTGTTGATGATCGTCCTGCCGTAGTTGCGTGTGCGGATGCGACTGTCGCACAGGACGATGAGGCCCTCATCTGTCTGTGTCCTGATCAGGCGGCCTGCTCCCTGGGCGGTGAGGTTCGCAGCCCGGGGGAGGTCCACTGTGGCGAACGCCGGATAGCCGGCGTCTGCGGCGGCCTTCCTGCGGGCCTGCCACAGGGGATCATCGGGGCGGGGGAATGGGATGCGGTCGATGATCACGATCTGGCACGCGTCGCCAATGATGTCGACGCCTTCCCAGAACCCCATGGTGGCAACAAGCACAGATGTCGGGTCGGTCCGGAACGTGTCGAGGAGCTTCTGGCGGGCCATCGCCCCCTGGACGAGGATTCGGTGACCATCGCCTTCCGCTGACTGCTGGTGTTCGGTGATTTTGTCGGCGATGCGAGCAACCGCCGCGTTGGACGTGCACAGGATGAGCGCCCGACCTCCGGAGTGGGCTACGAGGTCCCTTGCGAGATTGGCAACGGCATCCCCCCACTTCGGATCGTTCGGTTCCGGGAGCTGCGGGAGGTACAGAGCGGCCTGGCTCGGATAGTCGAACGGTGACCCGACACGCAGGGACATGTACCGCAGCGGATCCGGCTCCTCCTCATCCGCATGCGGATCGGACATGTCCGAAACCTCGGAGCTGTAGCCGAGGGTCTTTGCGAGTGCAGCAAAGGAACCGTCGACAGTGAGCGTTGCTGATGTGCAGATCGTCGCGACGGTCGCTGCTCGTTCGCCGAACGATCCTGCGATCGAGATGGGACTCGTGCGGAGTACCGGCCCTGGTTCGATCCAGCACACGTGACCTTCGTTGGATGCATCAAGACGCGTGAGCACGGTGAGATCTCCAGCGAGATGACCCGCGAGGTTGAGCGTCCGCTCCTTGTGACCCGTGACGGTCTGGTCGAAGCTTGCTCCGGGCTCCTTGGTGATCTC
>JBDLJV010000197.1:0-3643 GCA_039714175.1 Actinomycetota bacterium | reverse complement strand
GTCACCGAACGTACGTTCGGTTAGGCTGGTTCCATGACACTTGTTGGCCAGCGGTCATTCGAGGAACTTGGAGCGCATCTGATGGATGTGCCGTTCTGCGTGCTGGATCTCGAAACAACCGGACTCTCCCCCGACACCGATGGCATCACCGAGATCGGTGCCGTTCGATACGAGAAGGGCGAAGAGGTCGGTCGATTCCAGACACTGGTCAATCCTGACGCTCCCATTCCGCCGCGCATCACCGTCGTGACCGGTATCACGCAGGCGATGGTCATAGATGCTCCGAGGATCGGGGAGGCGCTGCCTTCACTCCTCGAGTTCATCGGAGACGCTGTCATCGTCGGGCACAACGTGCGGTTCGATGTGTCATTCCTCAACGCCGCGTCGATCCGGCTCGGATATGGAAGGCTTCCAAACCGATCCGTGGACACGCTCCGACTCGCGCAGCGCCTCGTTAGGAAGGATCTCCGGAGCTTCAAGCTCTCGAGCCTCGCTGCCTACTTCGGATCCCCTGTCACACCGAACCACAGAGCACTCGATGACACGCTCGCTACTGCGCACGTGTTCTGGTGCCTACTCGAGCGAGCCGGATCGGTTGGCGTTACACACCTGGACGATCTCCTCGCTCTTCCGACGATCAAGGGAGCGAGGGCCATCGGGAAGCTGACCCTCACCGAGGACCTGCCGAGGGCGCCCGGCGTCTACACGTTCCTGGACAAGGCCGGAACACCCATCTATATCGGGAAGGCCACGAATCTGCGCTCTCGCGTTCGCTCATACTTCGGAGGCGACTCTCGGCGCAAGATCGACGACATGCTGCGCGATCTCCACTCGATCGAACATCGCATCACACTCAACGAGTTCGAAGCCTCGGTGCTCGAGGTGAGGGCGATCGCCGAGCACAACCCTCACTACAACAGAAGGTCGAGGACGCCACGGTCGCTGCATTGGGTGCGCCTCACGGCGGAGGGGTACCCGCGCTTGTCCGTGACGAGGTCCCAACGGGGTGGCCTGCTGAACCTGGGTCCGTTCAAGAATCGACATCAGGCCGAGACGGTGATGCACGCGCTCTGGGACGCGAGTCCGATTCGCCGGTGCTCGACCCCGGGCAGGGGGTGCGGCTTTTCGCAACTCGGTGTCGCTGTCTGCCCACATGATGGTTCGGTATCCCAGGGCGACTATCGGGAGATCGTCCAACAGCTGATTGACGCAATCGATGGCGACATGCGTCCATTGTTTGATCGACTACAGGTTCGGATGGCGACGCTTGTCGATCACCAGCGATTCGAGGATGCCGCGTTGGTGCGTGATCGATGGGAATCCCTCAGACGGTCCCTGACGCGCCGCAGGGAGTGGACCTCCCTCCAACACGCAGGACGGATCAACGCAACAGGAGCTGACGGGGTCAGTGCTGTCATCGACCATGGTCGTCTCCTGGGTGTCTGGGAGGACGGTTCCCAGATGCCGCTCCTCGATGAGTCGGGCATGGTCGAAAAGCAGCATCCTGCCTCGATCACGGAATCCGAAGAGGCAGCCATCATCTGGCGTTGGCTCACAGGATCGAGCATGCGGCTCGAGTCCGCGTCGGGAACCCTGGCAACTCCTGCGTTCGCGCTTCCCTCACTCGTTGTCGATGGATGATCGGAGATACTCCCGGGAGCCACTTCAAGCGCATGCACTGCCACTGTCTGGGAGTTTCTGGTGACTAGACATCTCTGAGTCCCACACATTGGCTATTGCCGACCACGCTGTGTGGCTGTAGCGTGCACGTTGAGTTCGGAATGATGCGATGGACCTATGGGTACAAACTCAGATTCGGACTTGAATACGGAATGGACCGAAACGTCCGTCGGGTAGGGCTTATCCGAAGGAACCGAACGGTCCAAGGGCTCGGGGCTGAGCCGTAACAGGGAGCCGGTAAACACCGGCACAAAGCGTTGAAGGAAGGCATCATGCCGAATACTTGGACAAATAGCAGTGGGGTCGCTACGCGTCTCCTTCACGTCGTACTGGCGGCTGTGTTGGCATTCACGGTTGTTGTGGTCGTGCCGAGCTTCACTGAGGCAGCAAGTGCTGCACAGCCGGCTGTGGAACTGGAGCAATGCCGCAATGGCGCCGCAGATTCAGGTGCTACCGACTGCGATTGGCACCACGGCAACGCAGGAGAGCAGAACTCACATTTCGTTGAGGGCTACTCGATTCCCTATCGCTTGGTCATGACTGATCTGCCGCTCAATGAGGAGATCACGCTGACGCTCGGGTACGACATCAAGCACTCCAGCATGCACGCGATCGACTTTCTCACCCACTACGATCGACTCCAACCGCACGAGTACTTCGGGCACCCGCAAGAGACCGTCACCCCAACAGATGGTTATGGTCCGTTCGGAACTCCGACCACGGCACCGATTCCGTCCCCGGACTTCGGCGGAAATGCCGGCCCGGCAGCTGAATTCGCCGCGGTCCAGGGTGCGGGCAAAGACGTCATGACTCTGTTCGGTGGAACCCTTGGCGTTATTGACTACGCCGTTCAGGGCGATCTCACCGCCAAGCAGTCCCAAACATCGATCACCCTCACGTTCACAGCGACTGAGAGCACAGCGATCTTGGCCTGGGGCGGCCACATTGGTACGGCTGATGCATGGGGAGAAGGCAACTCGGCTGGTGGTGTGAGCGGTTCGCCGTATCACATGAGGGCGCTCGACTGGAGTTTGAACAACTTGGGGAATCAGGACCGGTCGCTCTCAGCGGCTGCAGTAGTCCCAGTTCCGGGTCTCGAACTCATCAAGAGCACGGCGAACGTCAACACTGACATCGCCGGAGACCCTGGTGTGGTCGATGCCGGTGACACCATCAGCTATGGATTCTCTGTGACGAACACAGGCAATGTCACCTTGCACAACGTCGTCATCGACGAACAAGTTGCGGGCGTCGACGTTCTCGGTGGACCGATCGACTTGGCGCCAGCCGATACAGATAGCTCAACCTTCACAGGCACATATGTGATCACTCAGGCGGATGTCGATGCCGGTTCCTTCGAGAACTGTGCCATCGCACGATCGGAAGAGACCGACAGTCCCGAATCCTGTGTCACTGACTACTTCGATCCGGTTCCCGGATTGGATCTGGAGAAGACAACCGCAAGCGTGAACGATGGCGGCGACGGCGTTGTCGACGCCGGCGACACGATCGACTACGACTTCCGTGTTGAGAACACCGGCAACATCACGCTCCACAACGTCGAGATCAATGATCTCGTGCCGAATGTGAACGTGAGCGGCGGCCCGATTGCCTCGATGGCACCCGGCGACGTCGATACATCGACGTTCTCCGCGAGCTACACGCTCACACAGGCAGACATCGACGCCGGTTCATTCCAGAACTGCGCAATCGCGACCTCAAACGAGGTTGACTCCAACGAGGACTGCACAACGGATAACTTCGATCCGGAGCCGGGCCTGTACCTGGAGAAGACGACCGCAAGCGTGAACGACGGCGGCGACGGGATCGTCCATGCTGGCGACACCATCGACTACGCGTTCTACGTTGAGAACACGGGCAACATCACGCTGCACGACATCACCATCGACGATCTCGTCCCTGGCGCGAATGTTGTCGGTGGTCCGATCGCTTCGATGGCACC
>JBDLJV010000196.1:0-3656 GCA_039714175.1 Actinomycetota bacterium | reverse complement strand
GTCTCGACGAACGTCGCACACCAGTAGGTACCGGAACTCGTGTCGGTGTACTGGTAGTGGATCGTGTACCGCGCATCGGAAACGAATGCCTGACGAGTGCCCCACTCACGACACAGCCTCTGCCCCTCGATGGCCCCGGCGGAGTTCTTCGGAAACGGAACACCGTTGTTCGAGTATGCCTTCCAGATGATGCCCTGGTCATCCGAACGCACAAAGTGTGTGCCCAGATCCAGATGCTCGGTCGCGAGGTTCGTGAACCGGTGTCCGGCCATCTCGTAGGAGACGAAGAACCGGTCCTTCAGATCCTCAACCGAGAGATTGCGGGCAGCCTTCGCCGCCGACAGAAACGGCACTGCAGCGGTCTCCGGGACAAGCACAGCGCCGGCGAAGTAGTTGGCTTCGACACGCTGTCTCAGGAATTGTGAGAAGTCCTTCGGATCGTCATGGTCGAGTGCGAAGTGTCCCAGCGTCTGAAGGATCACGGAACGGGATCGCTTTGAGTCGAAACTGTCGCGGCCATGAACGTAGATCTTGCCGTTCCGCATGTCGGTCACGGACCGAACCGACGCCGGTACCTCAGGAGTGCGTATGACGGAGAAGCCGAAGTGTTCAGCAAGAGCATTGAGATCACCCTTCGACATGGCCCCCTGCCCCTCATAGCCGATTGCTTCGACGGCCTCAGCTGCAATTGCTTCGATATCCCCGAAGTAGTTGCCACGCTCGGTCATCTCGGACCTCAACTGGGCATTCGCCGCTCGAGCTTCATCGCGTGTGAATGGCGCGGCGTCATCACGACCTCTGAGTTCTTCATACAGGCGAACGATGTGTTCGAGGGCGGCATCGGGCATCCTTGCTGAAGGCTTCAGGTACGGGAGGCCCAGATCCCGATACGCCTGGTCACGCTGGGCTCGTTCGATCGTGACCTCGAGTTCTGCGCGCCGTGAAGGTGCCTCAACCGACAGCAGGTCGGCAACTTCGATGCCGAACGCCACAGAGAGATCGTTGATCAATCCGAGTTTCGGCTCCTTTTTCCCGTTCTCGAGAAGGGACAGATACGGTGCTGGTCTCGACACGACTGCACCGAGGTCGTCGAGCGTCATTCCCGCCTTCTTGCGGTAGTGCCGGACCCTCTGTCCGAACATGAGTGGATCGATCGTTGCCATAAGAACCCTGTTTCCTCACGACTAGTCGCAACTTTCGCGCTTCTTATCGTTGCATGGGTTTGCGAAAATGCAAAATCTGTCGTTTCCTGTCTCCACGCAACGAAGGACGCCTTTGGACACCCTCCGAATCCTCGGTGAGAAGCACCCCGGCTACGACGGCATCCTCACGCCCGAAGCGCTCAGCTTCGTTGCCGATCTGCATGTTCGCTTCAATGATGAACGCCTCAGGCTCCTGGCGGCCCGCGACGCCAGGCAGGAGCGAATCGACGCCGGAGACGCCTACGACTTCCTCCCCGAGACAGGAAACGTTCGACAGGGCACGTGGTCGGTTCGCCCGGTACCTGCCGATCTCACGGACCGCAGATGCGAGATAACGGGACCGACGGATCGCAAGATGGTCATCAACGCCCTCAACTCGGGGGCAAAGGTGTTCATGGCGGATTTCGAGGACTCCAACTCCCCGACATGGACGAACGTCGTCGGAGGACAGATCAGTCTGTACGACGCCATTCGCCGACAGATCGATTTCGTCGCCGACACAGGAAAGGCCTACGCGTTGGCGGAAACCCCGGCGACTCTCATGGTCCGCCCCCGTGGCTGGCACCTCGATGAGGCGAACGTCGAGATACATGGCGAAGCCGTGTCGGCATCGCTCTTCGATTTCGGCATGTACTTCTTCCACAATGCCGTCGAACTGCTCTCCCGTGGTTCCGGCCCATACTTCTACCTGCCGAAGCTCGAAAGCCACCTCGAAGCTCGCCTGTGGAACGACATCTTCGTCCATGCCCAGAAGGTTCTCGGCATCGACGTGGGAACGATCAAAGCAACGGTGCTCATCGAGACGATCCCGGCAGCATTCGAGATGGATGAGATCCTCTACGAATTGCGAGACCACTCCGCAGGCCTCAACGCGGGTCGATGGGACTACATCTTCTCGGTCATCAAGAAGCATCGCAATCGAGCGGGCTTCGCTCTTCCCGACCGTGGACAGATCGGCATGACGACTCCGTTCATGCGGTCGTACACGGAACTCCTCGTCCAGACCTGCCACAAGCGAGGCGCCTTCGCCATGGGCGGGATGGCTGCGTTCATCCCGTCACGCACCGATGAAGAGGTCAACCGAATCGCGTTTGCAAAGGTGACCGAGGACAAGCTCCGCGAGGCTGCGGACGGGTGCGACGGCACGTGGGTTGCCCACCCCGATCTCGTACCGCTGGTGACAAACATCTTCGACGAGGTACTCGGTGATGCCCCGAATCAGCTTTCGAAGCAGCGACCGGAGGTATCCGTCACCCGTGAGGATCTGACGTCGTTCGCTGTCGAGGGCGGCAGAATCACCGATGGTGGAGTGAGACAGAATGTTGATGTCGCGATTCAGTACATCGCCTCCTGGCTCCACGGCACGGGCGCAGCAGCGATCTACAACCTGATGGAGGATGCGGCGACTGCGGAGATCTCGCGTTCCCAGATCTGGCAGTGGGTGCATTCGGGGTCCTCGACCACCGAGGGAGAGCTGATCACTCCGGAGTTCGTGAACAAGATCGCAGACGAAGAGACCCACAGACTCAGAGCAGAACTCGGCCACGACATCTACGAAGGAGCACGCTTCGAAGAGGCAAGACACCTGTTCACCGAGGTTGCCCTTGCCGAGGACTTCCCGGACTTCCTGACCCTGCCCGCCTACGAGATCCTTGAGAACTGACCCTGGTCCCCAACCATTGGAGCGAACATGACCAACGAGAGCATCATCGCCGAGCGAGCTGAGAAGATCCAGCAGGACTGGGACAGCAATCCCCGATGGAAGGGGATCGTCCGCGATTACTCGGCCGAGGATGTTGTGCGCCTCCAGGGCTCCTTCCTCGAAGAGCACACGATCGCTTCGATGATGGCTGACAAGCTATGGGAGGAACTTCACACACAGGACTACCTCAATGCGCTCGGCGCCATGTCGGGAGGTCAGGCTGTCCAGATGGCGAAGGCCGGCCTCAGAGCGATCTATCTCTCTGGATGGCAAGTGGCGGCCGACGCCAACCTCGCAGGCTCTGTCTATCCGGACCAGTCGCTCTATCCAGCGAACTCTGCTCCCGAACTCGTCCGTCGGATCAACAACGCTCTCCAGCGGGCAGATGAGATCGAATGGTCGGAAGGGGACGGATCGAAGCAGTGGATGATCCCGATTGTCGCCGATGCGGAATCCGGCTTTGGCGGCGCACTGAACGTGTTCGAGATCACGAAGGCCTTCATCCGCGCTGGCGCTGCGGCAGTACATCTCGAGGATCAGCTCTCCTCCGAGAAGAAGTGCGGGCACATGGGTGGCAAGGTGCTCATCCCCACGTCGCAGCACGTCCGCACATTGAAGTCGGCGAGACTCGCCGCTGATGTGATGGGCGTATCAACCCTCGTGGTTGCCCGGACCGACTCACTGGGTGCATCGTTGCTGACGACCGACGTGGATGAACGCGATCGGCAGTTCACAACCGGTGATCGAACGTC
>JBDLJV010000195.1:0-3705 GCA_039714175.1 Actinomycetota bacterium | reverse complement strand
TCCGTTCTACTCTTGCACCGATGAACGCTCCAGTCGGAAACAGCGCACACGATTCGCCTGGGCTACTCGGCGCCTTCGGAGAACACATGGTGCACCCGATCCAGCCGTACCAGGCGCGCAAGAGTTACGTGTGCCCCGGGTGCGACAGCACGATCGAGGTCGGCGTCGGGCATCTGGTCGTTGTACCCGAGGAAGCCCCGGATCTTCGCCGTCACTGGCATCGGGGCTGTTGGTACAAGGAACGCAGACGCCTGGGTCATCACCGCTCAGACGACTCCGCGTAGCCACCTCACTTCGACACCACTCTCACCAATGGACACACCCACGGCATCGATCGCTCGTACCGGCCTCCCGTAACCGGACGATGCTCGACGAACGCGCTGCATCTTCACCTCCGTGAACGACTCAAGAGGATCCCCACCGTTGGTCACTGTCTTCACCTCGACGGCAATCAGCCCGTCTTCACCTCGATAGATGATGTCGATCTCGTCGCCATCGACAAACACGTTCCGATCAACGATTTCGAGGCCCCGATCGATCAGAAACTGCGCGGCGATGCTCTCACCGACATCACCAATCGAACGGGAACGCGTCTTGGCCATGGAACGAACCTATCGGAGGACTACGACACGAATGAGGACGTGGCCGTAACTGAGAGTTCCAAGTCGTACTACAGCGCTCAGCAGAGCTGAGCGCTCAGATCCCCCCGACCCGATCAAGGGGCCAGATGATCACGAAAGCCCTGCCGACAACGTCCTCGGTGGGAATCGGACCGAAGAACCGGGAATCCTGGCTTGCACGACGGTTGTCTCCCATGACGAAAAGGGAATCCTCAGGTACCTCAACGGGAGCGAATGGCCGGATGGGCAGCTCCGGCTGCTTGAGATACGGTTCCTCCAACCGAACACCGTTCACGTAGACCGCTCCGTCCTTACCCTCCACAACATCTCCGGGCAAGCCTATGACCCGCTTGATGAACTCGGATTGCGGCGTGGCAAGGCCTATCGATTCCTTCAGATTGCGAACGGCGCTTTGTAGCGCTGTCTCGTCCGGCTGTTCGAACCCGGGACGCGGGTCGTCGAGCACGATGATGTCGCCCGGGGCGATCTCTGAGAATCGATATGACAACTTGCTCACGAAGACACGGTCATAGATCTGGAGGGTGTCCTCCATCGAAGATGAGGGAATCCAGAAGGCCTGGAACAGGAAGGTCTTGATCAGAACAGCGATCAGCAACGCTGCTGCAACGAGCAACGGGAACTCGATCCAGAGGGGAAGCTGCTTCTTGTGCCTCTCCTCCGACTCTGCCGGATGCACCTCTACATAGAGAACGTTCTCGTCGGTGGTTTCTTCGGTGGTCACGTGTGAACCTTACCTGTGGTTCCCATGAACCCCGCGCCTGGCGTCACCGCGTGCGACCGTCCGCCGAGATAGTCGTGCCAGAGCATCTTCGCTGCGGTTGATCGGAATGGAGCCCACGATATCGCCGCGGCATCCCCCTCAGCTGATGTTGGAACGCTCTCCATACTGAGGTTTCGCGCCATCGATACGTACAGGGCTCGATCGCCGGTTGGCCAGACATCGCGTTCACCATTGACGAACAGCAGGAAGCAAGCAGCAGTCCATGGGCCAACACCGCGTATCTCAAGCAGTCGATGACTCACCGATACTGCATCACCCGATAGCTCCGACAGCGTCAGCTTGCCGGTCAGGAGATCTTCTGAGATGCCACGCACGTAGCTGGTCTTCTGCCGAGAGAATCCGTCAGCCTTCATCTCCTTATCGGTCGATGCGAGGATCCCATCCGGATTCACACCGCCCAGCCGGGCGTCGACGCGTGCAAATGCCGCATTGGCCGATGCAAGGGACACCTGCTGCTCGAGAATCAATCGCACGAGCGTCGCGAAGGACAGTTCACGCCGCCACAAGGGTGGCAGACCGTTCCTATCGAGCAGAGATGCGTAGAGATCGTGTTGGCTGGCCAGTGCCGCTGCATCAGCGGCCATCTGCCGCGCGGCTGAAACGAGATCAGCCGGCTCGCTGACACGAACCGGCTGATGACTTGGATCTTGAGAATGCACGACTAGTCGCGCTTCTCCTTGATGCGGGTGGCCTTGCCCACCCGACCACGGAGGTAGTACAGCTTCGCACGACGAACGTCACCCTTACGGATGACTTCGACGTCCTGGATGATTGGTGAGTGCAGCGGGAAGATGCGTTCGACGCCAACGCCGAAGCTGATCTTCCTGACGGTGAAGGTTGCACGAGACCCGCTGCCACCCTTGCGGGCAATGACGACGCCTTCGTAGACCTGGACACGTTCGCGGCCGCCCTCGATGACTCGGACATGCACACGCACGGTGTCACCCGGGCCAAAGTCCGGGATATCATCGCGCAGCTGCGCAGCCTCGATCTGTTCGATCGTGTTCACGGGGTCCTCCGAATAACAAACGGTGAGGTGATTGAGGCGGTGATTCTACCCCTCCGCCGAACCTATCTGCCTCTAAACGTCTGGGAGAAGGTCGGGTCGCCGCTCGTTCGTTCGCTTCACACGTTGATCTGCCCGCCATTGCGCGATCTTGCCGTGATCACCAGATAGCAGTACTTCCGGAACCGCCCATCCCCGCCACTCTGCCGGGCGCGTGTAGACAGGTTCCTCGAGCAATCCGTCTCGGTGGCTCTCCTCGACGGTCGATGCGGGATTACCGATAACCCCGGGCAGTAGTCGTGCAATGCCCTCGATGACGGCTGCCGCGGCAACCTCACCGCCGAGCAACACGTAGTCACCGAGGGAGATCTCCTCGTCGATGTAGTGTTCTGCGATCCGCTCGTCGACTCCCTCGTACCTGCCACAGACGAGTGTCAGATGGTCGAGTTCGGCGAAGCGGTCAAGTGTCTCCTGGGTGAGCGGTGAACCAGCTGGCGTGAAGAGGATTCGATGCGAGCTGGCAAGCGGCTCGAGCGTCTGAGCGAGGGGTTCGGCCATCATCACCATGCCGGCACCACCGCCGAAGGGCGCGTCGTCAACTTGCCTATGCACGCCCTTTGCGTGATCGCGTGGATCATGGAAATCCACTTCCATGTGGCCTTCATCGATCGCCTTGCCGACAAGGCTCACCCTCAAGGGCGAGTCGAAGAACTCCTTGAAGAGGGTGACAACGCTGACCCTCACTCGGGTCGCTCCTCGAAGGCTGACACCACCAGTTCGGCCGTGATGTTGGCGATTGCATCGACTTCGCCAACCGGATCCTTGGCCATCATGACTTCTTTGCCCCCGGTCATGATCATCTGCTCCATCATCCTGCCAGCCAGACGTGGGGGCACTGCCCGGAAGACGCCTGATCGCACACCGTCCATGTACGTCGACGCAAAGCACATGGAGAGTCCCTTGTGTGCCTCAGCGATCTCGGCCTGTGCGTGAGCCGAGAGGTGCGGCACCTCGGTGTGCAGGATCAGGCCGATGTGGTCCGTCCCGACGAACTGCACCATGCTTCGTGCCAACACGGCAAGACGCTGTTGGGGCGACAGAGAGTCATCCAGAGCATCAACGATCTCATCCACCAACGGGGGAAGATCCCGTCGCACCATCTGCACGAGCAGGTCCTCTTTGGATGCGAAGTGCTCGTAGAACGTCGTACGTCCGATACCGACCACCGCCGTCAGGTCGGCGTGGGACATCTCCGCATATCCGAGCTTTCCGATCAG
>JBDLJV010000194.1:0-3718 GCA_039714175.1 Actinomycetota bacterium | reverse complement strand
AGCAGAGCCATCACAACAGCCGCCGGATTCCCATCGGGATCGACATCCAGTGGATCGGCGAGATCAACGCTTGGTCGAACAACGGTTTCGGTGGTGATGCCTCGGAGACCCATGACCGCCAGGATCAACACTCCGATGACGGCTGAGATCAGAAGAATCTGCTTGAGGTCGCTATTCACCGAATCTCCTTCCCCGAAAGCGAGGCGGGATGATACCGCCAGCGGTCCACGACTTCGACGATCTCTCCACCGGTAGGCTCGGTTCATCGAGCACAGGAGGAAGCATGGCGGGACTCTCAGGCAAGACGATGTTCATCTCCGGCGGGAGTCGAGGCATCGGCCTCGCAATCGCCAAACGCGTCGCAGCTGATGGGGCAAACGTCGCCCTCATAGCCAAAACGGCAGAACCCCACCCCCGACTTCCCGGTACTGTCTTCACCGCTGCCGAGGAGATTGAAGCCGCCGGTGGGAAGGCTCTACCGATCGTCGGAGACATCCGTGACGACGACCAGGTTGCAGCAGCAGTCGCCGCGACCGTCGAGGCATTCGGTGGTATCGACATCTGCCTCAACAATGCTTCGGCAATCAACCTCTCCGGTACAGAGCATCTCCCCATGAAGTCCTACGACCTGATGCAGGACATCAACACACGAGGCACGTTCCTCGTGTCCAAGACCTGCATCCCCCACCTCAAGAGGGCTGATAATCCCCACATTCTCACCTTGAGTCCCCCGCTGAACCTCGGACAGCACTGGTTCCAGAATCACGCTGCCTACACGATCGCAAAGTATGGGATGTCGATGTGCACCCTCGGCATGGCGGCCGAGTTCGCAGGAGACGGCATAGCCGTCAACAGCCTGTGGCCTCGCACAATCATCGCCACCGCTGCTGTGCAGAACCTTCTGGGTGGCGACACAGCGATGCAGCAATCACGGAAACCTGAGATCCTCGCCGATGCGGCGTATGAGATCTTCAACCGGCCGAGCCGATTGGCGACGGGCAACTTCTACATCGACGACGAGGTCCTCGCTGAAGCCGGGATCACCGATCTCTCTGCGTACTCCTACGTCGACGATGCCCAGCTCCAACGGGACATCTTCCTGGATGGATAGTCGGGTTCAGCCGACAGAGATCAGTGCAATCGCGAGCGCGGCCGTGGCGATACCGAACCACTGCGTGGTCGCGAGACGCTCCTTGAGGAAGATGACGGCAAGTACAACGGTCATGGTCGGCATCATCGCGAGCGCCACACCGAGAATGAGAAGGCTTGCAGTCTGAGCGGCAGACACAAAGGCCGCGAGACCAACCGATGGCAGGATTCCCGCGAGGACAGTGCTCGAACGAGCATCTCGCTCGACTGCGAATCCTGCACCGAACAGCACAATGACCAGGACCAGCACGGTGGATGCGGAAATCCGGCCGGCGACAACACTCCACACCCCTGAAGCCGGATCAGTCATCGAATAGGCAACCACCATCAAGCCGAATCCGACACCGGACACGACCCCATGCCCCAATCCTGCACGCACATGATCATGTGTATCCCTCGACCATCCAATGAGGACGATCGCCGGTAGGGCAACGACCAGACCGAGCGCAACCAGAAGTGTGGGACGCTCACCCGACAGCAGGCCTACCGCGATAGGGATCATCGTTGCGATAGTCGATGCGGTCGGGGCAACGATGCCTACGGAGGATCGGGAGAACCCTCGATAAAGCGCTCCCACTCCGAGGCCGGAACCGAGACCAGCGACAGCACCGAACAGAAGGTCGCTGGTCGTCGGCTGACCACCCACCACCACGGCGACGACCAGCACGACGGGAATTCCGATCAGTTGGGACCAAGCGGCAACCGACACCGGTGTGCTCCGCCTGGAGGCGATTCCGCCGAACAGATCACCTGAGCCGATGAAGACGGTTGCGAGGGCGAGAAGGAGGATTTCGGAGGAGGTCACCTCACACCTCCCAGAAGATCATGGACTCCAGAGTGGTTCGTCCAGCTTCCAGGTCGGTTCCGCACCCCACTTCTCCTCATACACGACCTCGTGGACCGGGGCCCGCTTCGCCACACCCCACCGGCCGAGGGGATAACCACATGTGACTGCCGCCGCATTCTTCCATCCCCTGTCGAGCGGTACGCCGAGAATCTCTGCAACTTCCTTCTCTCGGAACCATCCGAGAACCGTGGTGAGCGTCGCGCCGACACCGTGGCTGCGTGCGGCAAGCATCAAGCTCCACACCGCTGGGTAGATCGAGGCACCCGATGGGTCATTGCGGTGGTACGGCAGCACAACCAGCGGTACTTGGTCGAAATTGTCTGCAAGCCACTGCGACGATGAAATGATCCGCTTGAGCGACTCGTCCCCGCTCGCTTCGACCACCTCCCGCCGGCCCTTGTACACGGTTTCATTGAGTTCATTCCACGCTTCGGCGTACAACCGACCGAGTTCCCTCAATGTTGCGCGATCCGTGACGGTCATCCATCGCCAGTTCTGTGCATTGCTTCCGGACGGGGACCGAACCGCCGCATCAAGCATCGTCTGGACGACATCTTCGGGGATCGGGTTTGGTTTGACGCGGCGCATCGCCCGCGTTGTGTACAGAGCTTCGTGCAAATCCATCGGGCGACCCTAGCCGAAGATCGCAGCGATGGCCCCGAACAGCGCGAGGTTCGCCGCGGTCCAGACAACGCACGCGATGCCATATCCCCTGAGCCAGTACAGCCACTCCGAGCTCCTCCGCGCTATCGCCCCTCCGAGCAGGTACCACAGCGGCACTGCCGTGATGACACCGAAGATGAAGACGGTGAAGCGTGTGACATCGATGAAGGGGAACGACAGCACCCATGCGGTTGGAGCAGCGATGAGGAACAGGACCGCGCCGGCAAGACTTGCCGCGAAGTCGCCCATGTCACCCCCCGACCGGAAACCCACGGACAGCGCTGCGACAACAAGAACGAATGGAAACATGAGACCAAGCAGTCCACCGAGAATCGGCGACACGGTCCCTCGTCGGGGAGCGAATGACACATCCTGTTGCACCCAATGAATCGTAACCGGGACGCCGGGAATCGGGTATCTCGAGTCAGAGAGGGATGTTGTCGAGATCAGCCGCAAGCACCGCTCGGCTGTCGGCATCATCAATCCCGTCGAGGAGACTCCGCGCAGCATCGAGGTGCATCATTGAGGTCTCGCGATCTCCCAGAGCTGCCGCCGCTCGCGCCACGGCTTCGTGTCCATACGCGACATAGAAGTCGGATGTACCACCAGCCCGCGCGATATCGAGTGCTTCGGTCCCATAGCGGAGCGCCTCATCGGGCCGATCAGCAACCGCATACACCCGTGAGATCTGCCACGCACTGATGGATCGCGTCTTGGGCGACTGATCATCGCGGTGCCCCCAGTGCATTCTCGACGCATGAGCGAGATCGATCATCGTCTCGGTCTCCTCGTCGGTGCGATCGTCGTTGTCGAGGATGTCCCACGCTGCATTGAAGCAGTGAGCCGCGAAGTGCCTGTGCGCTGCGCTGATGTCGAGCGATTCAACCATGTGCCTCCCTGTTGGGACTGCGATGCTACTCCATCACCCGGGCGCTACTTCGACGCTGGCGCTACGCTTGTGGGACCGCATGGATTACCTCCGATTCCCTCGTGTGCTTCTTCCACTTCTGCTGCTTGCACTACTCGCAGCAGTCCCGATTCCCGCGTCCGCTCAATCCA
>JBDLJV010000193.1:0-3789 GCA_039714175.1 Actinomycetota bacterium | reverse complement strand
TCTATCTGGATCAGAGCGGACTCGTCGCCGAACAGGAACTCAGTGAGCGTCTTGGCGGTCTCGGTCTTTCCAACGCCTGACGGTCCGAGGAAGATGAACGAACCACCGGGACGTTTCGGGTCCTTCAGGCCGGCTCTCGTGCGCCGGATCGCCTTGGAGACCGCAGTGATGCCGTCACCCTGACCGATGATCCTCTTGTGGAGTTCGTCCTCCATGTTGAGGAGCTTGGCGGTCTCTTCCTCAGTGAGGCGATGCACCGGAATGCCGGTCCATTGGGCGAGCACCTCGGCGATCTCCTCTTCGTCGATCGTCGACTTGAAATGCGAACCGCCTTCGGCTGCGGTCTTCTCGGCCTCGGTGCGCTCGTCGATCAGCTCACGTTCGCGATCACGAAGCTGTGCTGCACGCTCGTACTGCTGGGCACCCACAGCTTCCCGCTTGTCCAGACGGATCTTGCCGATCTGCTCATCGATCTCCTTCACCTCATCAGGGAGGTCGGAGCGGTGCAGCCGCATGCGGCTTCCTGCTTCGTCGATGAGATCGATCGCCTTGTCCGGGAGGAACCTGTCTGCGATGTACCGATCTGCGAGGTTCGCCGCGTTCACGAGCGCCTGATCGGTGAACTCCACCTTGTGATGCTCCTCATAGGAGTCACGCAGACCACCGAGGATCTTGATCGTGTCGGCAACGGAGGGCTCTTCGACCTGAATCGGCTGGAAACGACGCTCGAGAGCGGAATCCTTCTCGAGGTACTTGCGGTACTCCTCAAGCGTCGTGGCTCCGATCGTCTGGAGCTCACCGCGAGCAAGCATCGGCTTGAGAATGCTCGCAGCGTCAATGGCGCCCTCTGCGGCTCCGGCGCCGACAAGCGTGTGGATCTCATCAATGAACAGGATGATGTCACCGCGTGTCCGGATCTCCTTCAGCACCTTCTTGAGGCGTTCCTCGAAATCGCCGCGGTATCGCGATCCGGCCACGAGTGCACCGAGGTCAAGGGTGTAGATGTGCTTACCGGTGAGCGTGTCCGGCACGGCGCCGTCAACGATCTTCTGAGCAAGCCCCTCGACGATGGCTGTCTTGCCGACTCCGGGTTCGCCGATGAGCACAGGGTTGTTCTTCGTACGCCGTGACAGCACCTGCATCACACGCTCGATCTCGGTCGCACGTCCAATGACGGGATCGAGTTCCTGTTCCTTCGCGAGCTGGGTGAGGTTGCGCCCGAACTGGTCGAGTACTGCCGAACCCGAGGAACCTTCGCTGCGAGAACTCGACCCACCGCCGGGGTGGCTTCCGCTCCGTTCGCCCTCTTCTCCCTGGACACCAGAGAGCAGTTGGATAACTGTCTGGCGGACCTTGGTCAGCTCTGCGCCGAGCTTGACGAGAACCTGGGCGGCGACGCCCTCGCCCTCACGGATCAGTCCGAGAAGGATGTGCTCGGTACCGATGTAGTTGTGGCCGAGTTGGAGTGCTTCGCGAAGCGACAGTTCCAGCACCTTCTTGGCACGGGGAGTGAACGGGATGTGACCCGTTGGAGCCTGCGATCCCTGACCGATGATCTCGACCACCTGGCTGCGGACCGACTCGAGGTCGATGCCGAGGCTTTCAAGGGCACGGGCTGCAACGCCCTCACCCTCATGGATCAGCCCGAGCAGGATGTGCTCGGTACCGATGTAGTTGTGGTTCAGCAGGCGCGCTTCTTCTTGGGCGAGTACCACGACCCTGCGGGCCCTATCCGTAAATCGCTCGAACACGTTGCTTCTTCCCTTATAGCGCTGTGGCGCTCCGTTTACCGGTGCGCCTCGCGAAGTATAGGTATCGACATCATCTACGCCGGGGAAAGGAAAATCCATCCCGATTGGTCGATCTCCGCTTGATTCGTACACCTAACCGCCCCACTAGCATCCGCATTCCCTGCACCGGAGCCGCTGTTGGACAAGCCGATCTTCCAAGAACTTGTGCCGATTCCGCGTGTCTGGGAACGCATGGAGGCTGTCGAGCAACGCCTCAAGGAAGTCTCGGTCGCGGAGACACCCTTTCTCACGGAGATATCCCAACACCTCATCAACGCCGGCGGCAAGCGGTACCGACCTCTGCTGGCACAGGTCGCCGCCGAACTCGGTGGCCGCTCCGGTGGCGGACCTGTCGAGGCCGGAGTTGCGGTGGAACTCGTGCACATCGGGTCCCTGTACCACGACGATGTGATCGACGAGGCCGATGCCAGGCGGGGCCAGACATCGGTGAACGCCAACTGGTCGAACACCATCGCAATCCTCTCGGGTGACTTCTTGCTTGCACGCGCGTCGGAGGTTGCGGCACCACTCGGCGAGGAAGCAGTGGCGCTGATCGCCCGAACCTATGCGACTCTGTGTGAAGGACAGGTGTCCGAATTGGTCCATGCCCACGGCTTCGATCACGGAGTGGATGGTTACTCCACCGTGATCGGTGGCAAGACGGCGTCGCTCATCCGAACGTCGGCCCGCCTCGGTGCGATCACCGGCGGCGCGGACGACAATGCCATCGACGCGATCTCGGAGTGGGCGTGGGAGATGGGCATGGTCTTCCAGATCACAGATGATGTACTCGACCTGATCGCAAGCGACGAGTTCCTCGGCAAACCCGCCGGGTCCGACATAGGCGAAGGAACGTTCACGCTCCCCGTGCTGCTCGCGGCCCAGGGCCCCGACGGCACCGAGGTCAGAGCACTTCTCGAAGGCGACGGTCCATACCCACCCGAGTCCGTGCGGCGTGTGATCGATTTGTCCGTGAGTGGCGGATTCGTCGACACTGCGCTCGACTCATGCGTCGACCGGATCCGCAAGGCGGAGGCTGCTGCGGCTCGCATCCCCGACAACCCCCTCACCGACGTGCTCCACAACCTCGACCAGTACCTCCTCGACCGAGTCGAACTCGCCCGCCAATAACCCTCCCGCCGCGAACCCAGGGTTACAGACCCTCTCAGCGAAGTCTCTGGCCCACAGAACCACATCGGTGCTGAACCCAGGGTTGCAGACCCTCTCAGCGGAGTCTCTGGCCCACAGAACGGAATCGTGGCTAGGTTCACGGTGTGCATGTGAGAGCCATCCCCGCCGTACTTGCCGTCTGCCTCCTGGCGGCGGCGTGTGTGCCGAACGGCACATCCCCCGACACCACCGATGCTGAGCAACCCACAACGACCTCGGATACTCCGGACACGACAACGACCACACGACCGCTCGATGAGGAGCCGCTCGACGCCCCGACCGTTGGCGATCCGAACCAGGTTGCTTCCGATGCATTCTGGGACGCTGGAGCATTCACCACCGCCGAGGCGCCGACCCAGTTCGAAGAGGATGCCCTGACAGCCATCGAGCAATGGTTACCTGAGGATCTCGTCGATGGGCTCATCTGGGAGGTGTTCACCGACCATGACGGTCTGACCGTGCTCGCAGTATCCGTGCTCCCCGAATTGGTGTGGCGCGGCGACCCCAACTTCCTTCCACTGTTGATCGCATCGCTGAACGAGGCAGATGCCATCGAGGTTCGGCCCGGAATCTACGAGACGGAGATCGCTGGTGGCCTCGTCATCGATGCCTGGTCGACCGGCGACGGGTTCATCGTGGCTGCTTCCGTGTCAACAGATTCATCGGTTGCCTACCTCGAGGCGCTCGCGTCCGAGACACCACCACAGACGGTGTGGGAACCCGGGACCTGCCTGTATGTGGATCCGGAGAACCGGACACTGCCCTATGCGCCGTTCCCACCTGACATCGTCGTCCCCTGCGACGGCCCGCACAACGCAGAGGTGATCGC
>JBDLJV010000192.1:0-3849 GCA_039714175.1 Actinomycetota bacterium | reverse complement strand
GTGCAGCTCGTCTGGCCAGATCGTGACGCTCACCTCACCGATGTGTGCCTTGCGCAGCAGGTACATGTACGTCCTCGACTGCCCGATACCGCCGCCGATCGACAGCGGGATCTCGTCGTTGAGGATCGCCTGGTGATACGGCAGGGCGAGGTCATCACCGAGTCCGGCCATCTCCATCTGTGCGACGAGGGAGTCCTTCGTGACACGGACTCCCATCGATGTCAGCTCATGCCGACGCTGTGTGACGGGGTTCCACACGAGGATGTCGCCGTTGAGTCCGTGACGGACCTTGCCATCGACGTTCGTCTCGGTGATCCAGTCGTCGTAGTCGGCAGCACGCATCTCGTGCGGGTAGCCGTCTTCGAGGGGCCATCCGATACCGACGATGAACACCGCCGGATACTCCTGGATGAGCTTCGTCTCGCGTTGCTTGCGTGGTAGGTCCGGATACATGTCGAGCAGATCCTCGGCATGGATGAACGTGAGCTCCTCAGGGATCGGCGGGTACTCCTCGGCCAACACCGGGTACATGTCGGCAACGACGTTGCCGGCTTCGACGAGCACGCTCCAGATCTTGCGCACCGTGTCCTTGAGATAGTCGAGCGTTCGGTCCTCCGGTGTGATCCTGCGTTCCCAGTCCCACTGGTCGACGTAGGCGCTGTGATCGTGATCGAGGAAGTAATCCTTCCGGACCGCCTTCATATCGGTGTTGATCCCTTCACCGACATCGCAGCCGAACTGGGCAAGCGCGGTCCTCTTCCACTTCGTGGCGGCCTGTACGACCTGGGTGGTGATGGGTTCATCGAGCCCCAGCCCGGCAGGGAACTCCACAGGAGTACGCGAGCCGTCGCGATCGAGCATGTCGTTGACACCGCTGTCACGAGACACGATGAGCGGCACCTGCACCATCTGGAGGTTCAACTCCCTGGAGAGTCCCTCCTCGATGGTGGTCTTTGCCGCAAAGAGGGCATCCATCGTCTCCATCGGAGTCAGCGCGGACGTGTAGTCCGCGGGAAGTACCTTTGCGACCTCCTCGTAGGTGCTGATACCCGGGCCCGCTAGATCGGCAGTCTTGTCGCTCATCGTCGAAACGCTCCTCTCACCACGCATGCCATTGACTCACTGTCAGTGGATCTGCAACGGGCGTGGGCACGCACCGTGCGCGGTTGTCGGCGTTCCGACTCGTCGATGACGGGCGGAGCGCCTGACCGTGCAGGCCCATTCCCACACGTCGCTTCGCCGCCGACCATCCGATTCTAGATGGTGGTCAGGAGCTCACCTGTTCGAGGAAGCACGACAGCATGATCCGCTTCAGGAGGTTGCGTCGTGGCGTGTGTACTCCGGATGCCCGTCGAGGAACTGATCGAGCGCTTCGGCGCCGCGTAGACGCACCTTCTCCTTGGCCGTGCTGCTCCAGCCGATGATCACTCCGGACCAGCCCACGGCCATGCGTAACCACCGCCACAGGTCGAACGTGTCGACGTGGCGGATGATCCTGCCGTCGGCAAACGTGAACTTGGCGTCCACTCGGTTACGAACGAGGCGTCCTGTGGGCCGGAACGTGTAGGACGCCTCCCAGTGAGCAGAAGCCGTATCGCCGTCTGCCTTGATGTCGCTGCTCGTGACCACGAGATCGTTGCCCTGTTCACACAGCATGTGCCACATCGCACGTGCTTCGTCGCCGTGCAGGTTCTGGAACACCGGGTCGGAGAAATGGACGTCGCTGTGATAGCAGGCTGCCATTGCCTCGTGGTCCCGCTGTGCAAAGGCTTCGTAGAACGCATGAATGAGTTCGGCGTGGTCGCCCATGGCTCCTCCGATGTGGTTGGGTCCGGTGCATTGTCGCAGAATCTCGCGCAGGTGTTGTGCGGCCAGGTCCGTGGCGAGAGGTTCGGGTCAGTCCTCTGTGAATGTCACAGGGTCGAGACGCGTTCGATCAACTTCAATGTTGATCACATCGGCACGGAAGTAGTGCCCGGCGGGGTCGAAGTTCTGTCGCTCGCCACGGACGACCGCCGCGTCGATCGTTGCGACAACGAGCTGCTCAGTGCCTGCAACCGGCTCAACGAGCCATGTTCCGTCGGGCGCAGCTATTGCTGAGCCACCGTTGTAGCCGAGGCTCCCTCCTGTGAGCGCCCGGTCGCGCAGGGGGAAGGATTCGGGGATGTCCTCCGGCCTGAGGAGCGTCCCTGCCGACAGCACGTAGCAGCGTCCCTCCTGTGCAACGAAGCGTGTGATGTCGATCGTGTTCCGGACCGCGCCGGGCCAGCTCGCAACGTGGAGTGTTGTCCCTTGCGCGTACAGCGTGTGGCGGACCGAGGGAACCCAGTTCTCCCAGCAGTTGAGGCCGGAGACCGTGAAATCCCCCACCTCGTGTGTGCGAAGACCGTTGCCGTCCCCGATCCCCCACGCCATGCGTTCTTCGTACGTCGGCATCAGCTTGCGGTGGGCGCTCACGATGCCCTTGGCCGGATCGATCGCTACGAGGGTGGCATACACAGTGCCACCACTGGGCGAACGCTCGGTGATCCCCAAATAGGTGAACACGCCGGTGTCCCGCACTGTTTCGATTATGGCTCCCATCTCGGGCCCATCGAGATACACGGCTCCGGCCAAGTAGTAGGAGTACGCCTCCTTCTGGTCGGACGCATCGAACCGTGCGCCGTCGGTCATCGAGATCCAGAACGGGTAGCCGGAGAGGAAGGTCTCACCGAAGGCCACGAGATCGATGTCCTCGTTTGCCGCCTTCCTCACCCAGTCGATAACGATCGATGTTGTCGCCTCCGAATCACCCCACACGGGTGCTGTTTGAGCTGCTGCAATGCGCATCGCTCCATCGTAGGCCATCGAACCGCTCCCAGTAGCGGCTGTGGCCCCTCCTGGCGATAGAGGACTCCGGTGCAGAAGCGGTACCGGCACTATGGTCGGCCGTATGAAATTTGGAGCATTCGTCCCACAGGGTTGGCGCCTTGACCTCGCCGGCCTGGACACAGATCAGCACTGGCCCACGATGCTCGGTGTCGCACACGACATCGAGCGTCTCGGATACGAATCGTTGTGGGTGTACGACCACTTCCACACGGTTCCCGAGCCCACCCAGGAAGTCACGTACGAGGCGTGGACGCTCATGGCGGCGCTCGCGGCGACCACGGACACGGTCCGTCTCGGGCAGATGTGTACGTGCAACACGTATCGGCCGCCGTCGTATCTCGCCAAGGTGGCTGCGAACATCGATGTCATCTCAGGCGGTCGCCTCGAGATGGGCATCGGCGCAGGCTGGTACGAGCACGAACACGACGGATACGGCTACCCGTTCCTCTCCCCCGGCGGTCGTCTCGGGATGCTGCGCGAAGGTGTCGAGATCATGCAGGCGATGTGGACAGAGGACGTTGTCAGTTACGAGGGCAAGCACTACACCCTCGACGGGGCGATCTGTCAGCCGAAGCCGATCCAGGATCCGCACATCCCGTTCTGGGTGGCAGGCGGCGGCGAGAAGGTGACGCTCAACATTGCGGCTCGGTACGCCCAGTACACCAACTTCGGGATCGACCTTGACCAGTTCAAGGCCAAGTCGGAGATCCTCAAGGACCACTGCGCCGATGTCGGCACCGATTACGACGCGATTGTCCGCACCTCGAACTTCAACGTGTTGATGGGCCGCACCGAGGCTGAGGTCGAAGAGAAGAAGGCGTGGTACCGGTCCCATCTGACGGGACTCGTCTCCGATGAGAAGGTCGACAGCACCATGGCGCTCTACGACAAGATGTCCGGCACACCAGAGCAGGTGGCCGAGAGGATCAGGGATTGGGAAGCGGCAGGCATGACGTATCCCATCGTCTACTTCCCCGA
>JBDLJV010000191.1:0-3866 GCA_039714175.1 Actinomycetota bacterium | reverse complement strand
CATATCCGGCTTTATGTCTGGCTGGGAACTCTGCATTTGGTCTGCATTTGGTCCGCGAAACGACACGAAACAGTGTGATTCGACGCGAGACAGTGCAAAGTGAGAACCGTTGACGTGTATGGGTTATCGACCGATTGGTCGATTCTGCTTGAGACGCCGTATCGGTCTGAAAAACCGGGGGTCGGCAGTTCGATCCTGCCCCTGACCACAAGACAAGAGCCCTTGCAGAGCAAGGGCTTCTGTCGTTTCTGGCCCGTCGACCGGGCCTCGCTACTTCTTCCGATTCTTCTTCTTCGTCCGGCGGATGTGCAGCGCCCACCCGATCAGGACGCCCGAGCCGAACAGCACGAGGCTGAGGATCCAGAGCGGCATGGTGAAGTCGAAGAACAGCCATTCAAGCGGGATCGGCTCGGTGTTCTGGAAGACGAAGAACAACACACCGATCAGAATCGCTACTGCGATGATGACCTTGACGGGTACCTGCGTGTCGCCGATGGCAACGTCCTGGTCCGTGAACTTCTCTTTGTACTCTCCACTGGCCGATTCGTCGCCCATGGCGTTCCCTCTCTGCGTTTCTGCTGATCCAGCAGCATCCTAGTGCCGCCTGCTGAGTGGTACGTGATTCGGAGGCAATCGGATGTGTTCGAAGTATTTCGAATATCACCTTGACAATGTCCGTATGTTCGATATTCTTCGAATAGTAACTATACGTATCGAACCAAAGGCCGAGCATGAAGGTCGCTGACTACACCTCCCGACGGAAGAGCACCATCAACCTCACGATTTCCTACCATTCCGCAGCCGACCTGCTGAATGCGCTCTGGATCGTGAGCGACCGCTGTATCGGCAACGAGATAACCGATCTCGATCTCGGCGCAGATTGGTTCGACGATCTGGCCGAAGGTCTCTCCCAAGAGACGATGGCAACCATCGAGAAGCTGGGTTGTGGCGATCTCTGGTTGGCCCTCGTGACGCTCTTGCCTGAGACCTCCGAGGGTGGGTCGGTCGCAGACTTCATCAGCTTCCTGACCACGTATGAACCGGCAGACCTCCGGATGCGTCTCCTCCAGTACTACGACTCGTTTGAGGATGAGCACCGAGAATTGATGGCCGACGTTGCCGAGGGCAATTCAGCAGAGATCGACAACCTCCTCAGTATGTCGAGTATGACCAAGGCCGAAGCGAAGCCATGGAAAGATGCTCTGCGCTTCCTGCTCGAGATGTCACCGGAAGAGACTCGTGCATTCATCGTTGGAGCGCTCTCGGCATTCCAATCGGAGGTATTCGAGGAGCATGAGAGAGCGTTTCGTTCCAACCTTGAGGCCGACTACCAGGCCAAGAAGAAGATGGCGAGAAGGCTCTCACCGGGCCGGGTCATCGAGATCGCCACGAACGGAATAGCGCTCGCGGATGATCACACCCGTCTCCCGATTGTCCTGGTACCAAACATGATCACGCGACCCTGGGTCGTAATGACCATGAGTTCTGATGTGTTCATCGTGAACTATCCAGTTTCGGACGACTGTATCGATGCTGATCCTGATGCTCCCCCGTCGTGGCTCGTGAAGCTTCACAAGGCACTGGGAGATGAACGTCGGCTACGGATACTTCGGACGCTGAGCCAGGGAGACGCATCGCTCGCCGAACTGTCAAAGGACGCTGATATCGCCAAGTCGACGCTCCACCACCATCTCATGCTGCTGCGGGCAGCAGGACTCATCCGAGTCGAGGTCGGAGAAGACAAGCGTTACTCGCTACGAGGGGACTCACTGCCTGAGGCAGCTGCGTATCTCGACCACTACATCCACGGAACTACCGATTCAAGTCGGGAGGAATCATGACTGCATTTACCCACCAAACACTCCAAGAACACGTCCGGGTCCATCAGGCACAGGTCACAGCCGACGTCCACGCCTCGTTGCAGAGCAACGGTCTTCTCCGCAAGATGCGCAGATCCGTTGCTGAAGGTTTGGTCCGTACGGGAGCCTGGCTGCTGCCGGATAAGCCGGGAATGGTCGGCACCACGGTGCTCGTGTTGCCCCGCCAGAACAAGGAAGGACCAAGACAGATCGCCGCGTGACTCGCACCACGCGCAGGACGTGCCAACCACACGTCACAATCGAACGAAACGCCACCGACCGCAACCGGTGGCGTTTCGTCTGGAACAGCTTCTGCCTGGAATAGGCTTGAGCTTCAGATGGAACCAACGAACCCCGACGAGCCATACCTGGACCCAACCGTTCCCGGCTTCGTCGAGGACGGAGAACGATTCGAGACTCCTGTGCGTCGCCGAATCTGGAGCAAGGGGATCCGGAGCGTCGCCGCTGTCGTTCTCGCGTCAATGCTCTTCGCGGCCGGCACTCCCCTGTCGTGGGTGACGGTACTCACAGCGATTCTCATGGCTCTCATCTGGCTCAACATCGGATCCCGCGATCACGACGACACGATCTAGGTGGTCGTCGTAGTACGTACTACGTACTACGTCCCACGTATCGCCTTCCAATAGAGCTCGATGGGGTGGACGACCTCATGACCACCATCGAGATATGTCTTGAGCTGCATCTCGCATCCCGGATTCGCCGAGGCGACCAGCCTCAATCCTGTGGCTTCGACCTGAGACGCCTTGCGCTGTCCCAGTTCGTCCGATATCTCCGGGTGTGAGATCTGGTAGGCACCGGCCGCACCACAGCACATGCCCTTCTCGTCGATCTCGACGGGTTCCAGACCAGCCGCCCGGAGGATGGAACGAGGTTGATCGACAATGCCTTGGGCATGTCGCAGATGACACGGGTCCTGAACTGCGATCGGCTCGGTCCCCTGCACTGCCGGGAGCCTGCCCTCAGCGATCAACCCGGCGATCAGCTCGTTGGCATCGACGATTCGACTGGCCAATCCGCTGCCTCCATCGATCCAGTGCCCGTAGTCCTTCATGTGGGCACTGCAGCCGGCAGAATCGACAACAACGAGATCGAACCCATCGAAGGCATCCACGTTCTTCTGAGCCATCCTTCTGGCGTCGTCAGCAACCCCTTCGTGCGCAGCGATCGCTCCACAGCACGTCTGTCCCTTTGGAGCGACAACCCTGTAGCCAGCGGTGCGGAGTACCTCGATCACCGATGTGTGCACCTCCGAGTACCACTGGTCCATCACGCAGCCGGACAGGAACCCGACCGTGCCGACGGGTTCCCCCTCAGGTAGCCACTCACGACCGGCGGTGGTCGGAACAGGGAGAGGCACCGGTCGCAGCGCTGCGGCCTTCGAGGCAGCTCCGGGCAGAACCTTGGTAATGCGGAGACGCTGGGCGATCGCGAGCAACCAGGACAGGAGAACGAGCGCAACCCTCGACGCGAGCAGCCTTCCGAAGGCGAACCGCTTGAGCGTGGTGGTGATCGATGGCTGTTGTGCGGTCACCTCGGCACGAGCACCCTCCATGAGGGTCCCGAACGACACCATCGACGGACATGCTGTCTCGCACGCAAGGCACTGCAGACACATGTCCACGACATCGCCGAAGCGCTCGTCCACGTCAACCAATCCACCATCCACGGCTCGCATCGCTGCAATGCGGCCCCTCGGCGAAGCTGATTCATCGCCTGTGATTGAGAAAGTGGGGCAGACGGCGAGACACAAACCGCAGTCGATGCAATCGTTGAGTCCCGTCGTTGTCGGGGCGAACTCGGTGACCCAGGGCATCAGAGATCTCCCGGGAGGATGCCTGGGTTGCAGACACCGGATGGATCGAACAGATCCTTGAGCCTTCGTTGGATCTCGATCGAAGCGGGCGGTGACCCCCACGGATCGACACCAGTATCCGTTTGTGAAACAAGCAGCAACGCGCCCCCGATGGACTCTGCCCACGCTCGCGC
>JBDLJV010000190.1:0-3875 GCA_039714175.1 Actinomycetota bacterium | reverse complement strand
CCTACATCGGCGGGTCGGATCGGCCCATGTCGGCAAAGAGCGTGAACTCGGGAAGGAACGTCATGTCGACCTTGCCGACACCACCCTGGCGGTGCTTGGCGATGACGACCTCGGCGATGCCCTTGGACTCCACCTTTTCGGGGAAGTAGTACTCGTCGCGGTAGATGAACATCACGACGTCAGCGTCCTGTTCCACGGCTCCCGATTCACGGAGGTCTCCGAGGCGTGGTCGTTTGTCCTCACGGGATTCAACACCACGGTTGAGCTGGGAGAGGGCAATGATCGGCACGTTGAGCTCTCGAGCAAGGCTCTTGAGAGACCGCGAAATCGTGGCGATCTCCTGTTGACGGTTCTCCTGACCTGACCCGTTCATGAGCTGGAGATAGTCGACAACGATCAGGTCGAGGCCGGGTCGTCTCCGCAGACGTCGGCTCTTCGCCCGGATCTCGGTAACTGTCAACCCGGGCGAATCGTCGACAAAGATGTTCTGCTTGTAGAGGGCGCCGGCAGCATGCGAAAGCTTGGTGAAATCGGCTTCGGAGAGACGGCCGGTCCTCAACTTCTGCGAATCGATTCGGCCGTTGGCGCACAACATGCGCGTGACGATCTCCTCGCGGCTCATCTCAAGGCTGAAGATGGCGACCGTGTTGCCTGCAAGGGCGACGTTCTGAGCGATGTTCAGCATGAGCGACGTCTTACCCATACCTGGACGCGCAGCGAGGATCAGGAGGTTCGTGGGGTGCAATCCTGCGAGCTTCCTGTCGAGGTCCCGATAGCCCGTCGAGATGCCCGTCACCGACGAACCGTTGCGGTGGAGTTCCTCTGCCTTCTCAATGGCCGGACCGAGGAGGTCGTCGATGTTCTGGAGTCCGTCACCCACCTGTCGCTCCGCAACAGCGAAGACGGCTTGTTCTGCCTGGTCGACAACTTCCGCGATCGGCTCCTGGGTCTTCGCTGCGATGACCCCGATGTCTCCACCGACCCGCATGAGCCTGCGGCGCAGGGCATGCTCTTCGACGATGCCCGAGTAGTACTCAACATTCGAGGTGGAGGGAACCGAGTCGATGAGCCGCGTGAGCGCCTCTATGCCACCCATGCGATCAAGCGAACCGTCGCGCCTGAGACCCTCAGAAACCGTGACGGCGTCGATGGGCTCATTCGCGTCAAAGAGTTGCTTGACGACTTCAAAGATCCTCTGGTGTGCGGGCTTGTAGAAGTCGTCGACGTGGAGCTTCTCGAGTGCCACGTTGGCGGCGTCACTTGACAGCAGCACAGACCCGAGAACTGACTCCTCAGCATCGATGCTGTGCGGCGGTACCCGGGGGGAACGGGTGATCTGTGGTTCGATGACCGCTGTCACCTGTCCTCCTCAGTGTTGTTCGAAACGCTTGTCGTCAACGTGGCACTCACCATCAAACACGTCGGGTGTGACAGATTTGATGGCTTGGCACCAGCACAGCGAGCATAAGGGGGAGGGCGACCGCGCCAGACCCTCAGACCGTTCCGGTTTTTCGCGGTCAGGCAAGTTCTTCGCGAGGCCGACATCCGATGGCCGACATCCGACGTCCGACAGCAGGAAAGGCGCACCCGAAGGTGCGCCCTCTCTGGCTTGACTCTTGACTCTTCGATCTCGACTCTGCCTACGCCGGAATCACGTCCAACGTGACTGCAACCTCGATGTCGCTGTGCGGCTTGAGGACAACCTCGTGGAGACCGATCTCCTTGATCGGCTCGGTGACCTGGATGATCTTCTTGTCGATATCGATGCCAGTGAACTTGACGATCGCCTCAGCAATGTCGTTCACGCCAATCGAACCGAAGAGGTTCCCTGCATCGCCTGCACGTGCCGCAACAACGACCCGCGTACCAGCGAGCTGATCTGCGAGCACCTGAGCATCCTCGAGAGCCTTGCGAGCGCTCTCTTCGCGAGCGACGCGCATGGACTCGGCCTGCTTGAGAGCACCGGCGGAAGCCTTGACAGCGAACTTCTTGGGAACGAGATAGTTGCGAGCGTATCCATCGGATACCTCGACAACGTCACCCTTGTCGCCAAGATCCTCAACAGGCTTGGTGAGGATGACCTTCATCGGGACGACCTCGAACCGCGATCTGACCTCCCGGAACCGCCGGTCCTCTGGGACACGTACGGGAGCAGAGCCATTTCGCGTGCGTTCTTGATCGCCTGGGCGACCTCACGCTGACGCCTCGGGGTGAGACCCGTCACGCGGCGCGACCGGATCTTGCCGCGATCAGACATGAACTTGCGCAGCAACGCGATGTCCTTGTAGTCGACGACCTCATCGTCAGCGAACCTGTAGACGGCTCGCTTCTTCTTTGCTGTGAGTTCGGGACGGCGACGCCGTCTCCGTGGTTTAGCTGGACCAGCCATTGATGTACTCCTTGAAATCTTCTAGAACGGTGCTTCGTCCGGACCGAAGTCCGTGCGAGCAACGGGTGCGGCCGGCGTGGTGTTGCCACCGCCGTAGTTGCCGCCACCGTCGGAACGAGGCGTCCTGGTAACAGTTGCTGTTGCCCAACGTAGGGAAGGACCGATCTCATCGATGCGAACCTCGACGACCGAGCGCTTGTCACCCTCGTTCGTTTCCCAGGTGCGCTGCTCGAGACGACCGGTGATGAACACACGGTCCCCCTTCGACAACGACTCGGCGATGTTCTCGGCAACCTCTCGCCAGCACGTACCGCCGAAGAAGCTGGTTTCTTCCTGCCATTCGTTGTTCCGGTCGCGATAGCGCCGGTTGACAGCCATGCGGACACGGGCCATGGCCACACCGCTTGCGGTGAAGCGAAGCTCTGGGTCTTCTACGAGGTTTCCTACAAGGGTCACACTGTTACTCATTGTTTCTCTCTTCTCTCGACCAGTTCACGACTGCTTTGGACATCAGTGTGAACGGCCACTGTGACACATTCAACCTATGCGGCCTTCCGCAGGATCTTGTGGCGGACCACGCTGTCAAGCAGGGCAAGGGAACGATCCAGGGTGTCCTGGAGCTGTATGTCGCCATCAAAGGTGATGACGGAGTAGTAACCCTCGTGCATGTGGTTGATCTCGTAGGCGAAGCGACGCTTGCCCCAGAAGTCGGAATCCTTGACGATTCCATCGCGATCGGTGATGGCCTTTTCGATCTCGGCCACAGCGTCACGAACATCTGGCTCTGCCATGTCGTAACGGTGAATCACCATTAGCTCATATGAGCGCATTGACTATTCCTCCTTCGGACATCCGCTGTGCGGAAGGCCCCCACGAGTGGCGGGAGCAGGATTGTGCATGCCCTGTTCAATGTGAACAGCGGGCACGGCGGCACCGTTCTGGTACCGGCTGGATGAGGGGAGTGTAGGGAGACGGAAGAGCAAAGCGCCGCGAAACGCGGGCCCGTGACTCCTCCCTACTTCTGGGCAGCCTTCCAGGCTTTCTTGCGTTCCTTCATGTCAGCGCGGTCGGCTTCCGAGTGCACCTCGGAGATGTTCGGCCACTCGGGGAGCTTGTCGTCCCAGCCTTCGGGCTTGATACCGAACTGTTGCGCCAGAACGGCTGCATACACGCGTGCCTTGTAGTCGCCGAACCCGGGCATCTTCTTGATGCGCTTCAGCAACTCTGCTCCCGATTCAACGCCATCCCAAATTGCCTCCGGATCGCCGTCATACTCGTCGACGATGAAGTTGGCCACGGCCTGGGTGCGCTTGGCCATGTTCGCCGGGAAACGGTGCAGCGCCGGCTTCTCTCGGAACACGTCCTCCAGTACCTGCGGATCGATCGACGCAATGGTGCGGGCATCGAGTTTCTTCCCCAGCCGCTCCTGGAGTGAATGCGGTCCCGCAAAGGCCTTCTCGACCGGTACCTGCTGGTACAGCGTCAT
>JBDLJV010000189.1:0-3882 GCA_039714175.1 Actinomycetota bacterium | reverse complement strand
TCCGTCAAGGTTGCTGATCGACTCCGCCAGACGCTTCGTGGCCTCTGGCGAGATTGTCGAATGGTCGATGATCAGACCGTCGGGCCGAAGTCCCTCGGCGATTCCGTTGGGTCCGGACACGACAGCCTCGACATCAGGCGTATCTGACACACAGATCATCACGACATTGCATCTTGCTGCGACATCTGCCGGAGAGGTTGCCAGTGTCGCGCCAGCGTCAACGAGCTCCTTGGCCTTCAAGGTCGTCCTGTTCCATACGACCGTGTCATAGCCCGCACGAACGAGATTCATCGCCATTCCCTGACCCATGATCCCGAGGCCTACGAATCCGACAGTATCCATGTGTCCTCCTATGCCGCTGAGGGTTGACGCTCTCGACCGTAGTACCGAAGCAACATCAGGGCAGGTACGAGCGAGAGGGCAGAGAGGATGAATGCGATCAAGTACGGAGTGTGGGGGCTCACTGCGAACAACAGACCCGAGGCAGCAGTCGAGATGATCACGGCAAGGCTCGTCGTCGACTGATAGACGCCCAGAACACCACCACGCATCGAATCATCAACCGTCCGCGTCGCTATGGCCTGCAGCGTCGGGAGAAGCAGGCCGGATCCGACGGCGAACAAGGCCGACCCGATGCCAGCGACCCAGACCATCGTGGCGATGGCGAATAGACCGAGGGACAGTGTCCTGATCAGCGTTGCCGCCGCCATGACATGGGTCTCCCCGAATCGATCGATCGCTCGTCCCAGGAACGCGGTCTGTGTAACGACCTGGGCCAGGCCAACAATCGCCAACAGAAGACCCACGCCAAGCTCTGCATTCGTGTCGAACAGCACAGCTTCGCCGAAGAGAGCAAACGTAGCCATCACGACGCCCAGGGCTGACTGTGCAATGAACACGACGATCAACGCCAGCATCAGCGGCTTGACCCGCAGCGCTTGTAGGAATGGCAGCCGATCAGCGTTCGCGTGGTGGCGATCGCGCTCCTCCTTGGACATGGACTCATCGAGCGTGAACATGGTCAGCAGGACAACGACGGAGGCGGCGCCTGCGGCGATGAAGTAGGGAACACGGGGTCCAAGACCCACAAGCAGACCACCGACTGCAGGTCCGATGAAGAACGCGACGCCGAATGCTGCGAAGACCAGGCCGAGAGCCTGAGCCCGCTTCTCTTTTGGCGTGACATCAGTCACATAGGCCTGGGCAACCACGATGTTCCCACCCGTGAGTCCGTCCAGAATCCTTGATGCGAACAGCACCCACACCGCCCCGGCCATCCCGAACATGATGAACGAGAGCACTGTTCCGATCTGGGAAACGACGAGCACCGGAACCCGACCGATCCTGTCACTCCAGCGACCGAGAATCGGCCCGCCGATGAACTGGGCTGCATAGAACGACGAGATCAGCAGGGTGATCATCATTGGCGACATACCGAATTCGTTCTTCGCGAACAGGGGGATGATCGGGATGATCAGCGACGCACCAACCATCTGAACGAACACAATGAGAAGGATGGTTGTCAGGCGCCTATCGAGGTTCTTGAGGTTCATTGGCGGCGGAGGCTACCGATGCGATGACGCCTCATCCACATTCAGCCTCAATGGACATTCCCTTAGTCCGCATCTCCGCTACTATGTGCGTAGGCGGGTGGACCCGCAGAAGAACTAGAGACCCCGGATGTCGCAGTTGGGGCAGCATCCGGGGTCGCCTCATGAGAGGGTGCCGCTTGCGGCACCCTCTCTCTCCTTCTAGACACGGTCGGCTACCTGCCTGATTCGGAAGGTCTGGAACCGGATCACCTTGGCGATCGTGACCAGTCCGAAAGTGATCGCGAACAGGTACAGGACGACACCGAACCGACGAGCCGCCTCAAGCCAGATCGTCCACTGTTCGGCCGTTGTCGCAGACCAATCCCCGGATGCAATCGAGATACCCGCAACCACGTGTGCCACGACAGCGGCCAGGATGATCATCATTGCCATCGCCATGAGGATGATGAAGGCCTTCGCTGTGCCGGGCATCTTCAGCGTCTTGACGTCGCTGTGGGCCGCTTCCTGCACCGAGCCTCCGCCAACCCTGAACTCGCCAAGGATCTTGGCTATAGCGAAGGAGATAGCAGCGAACACTGCTGCAAACCCGAAGAACATCGCAGCGGATACATATTGTCCCAACGCTGCAATCTGGAGGGGCTCGCCTCCCGCCGAGATCTGACCGGCTCTCACGATGGACAGGATGAACCCGACAGCAAATCCCATGAGCGCCATGACGAACATGGGACGCCAGAGCGCGCTGCCTGCTCGTTGGGGCATGATCCGATCGGGCGCGGTCGACGTTGTCTCAGTTGTGAAGTCGTTGATGCTGAGTGTTGTCATGATGATGCCTCCTATTCGCCGGTGACGACGATGGATCGGATCCGTGAGAACTGGAATCCGAGTACGTTTGCAATGGTTGCGAGGGCGAGAACGATTCCTGAGAGCAGGAGCGCGAGTCCGAGTTCGCGGAACGGTCCGAGCCATGCCCACCAGGGCGTGATCTCAGCCAGTGTGTCGAACGTCAGGGTGTACAGGTACAAACCGAGCTGCGCCATCGACACCACGAGTCCCACCGCCATCAACGCAACGAATGCCTTCGCCGTCGCGGGCATCTTGAGCGTTGTCACATTGAGCCCAAGCGCATGCTGCACAGCACCGCCACCTTCGCGAAGCGAACCCAGGATTGAACCGAGCAGGAACGAGATGCCGGCAAGCACCAGCCCTTCACCGAGGAATTGCAGCCCCTGTGTCCATCCGGCGGCGCCCAGACCGGTTTCGGTGCCGATGTTGTTCGCCCAGACAACGGACGTAACAACGCCTAATGCGACGAGCATGGGACCCATTACAAGCATCGGGAACCACATGGTTCGAGCCATCCTGTGTACCGGCAGGGAGGCCGGTGGGGACTTCGTCACCACTGCGGCTCCGTATTCGGTATCGATGCTGCCGATCGCTGGTCCGGTTCCGTGATCATCCGGCTGAAGCGCCGCGAGGGAGACCTTGACACCTTCGATCCGAAGCCACAGACGAACGAGTATGCCGATGAGCGCTACACCAATTCCGACCTTCAGGGTCACGAGCGAGAGCGTCTGGAGACCGAACCCGACAGCGAGGAGCCGGGCGGCATCTCCACCACCACTTCCGACATCACTGGCCGCAGTGAGCGAGATGACTGCGACGATGATGCCGAGTACCACGCCAACAACGCCGACGCCGATGGCCGCCTTCGAGTGATCGGTGACCGTCCGGTAGTCGTCCGACGCCGGGATCACGAGCTTGTTGAATGTAACCGCCATGACAGGTTCCTTCCTGTTGTGTGTGCTGCCATCACGTACAACAGGCCTCACTCTGTCAAGCGCCCGACAATGTCACCTGCCTGACATTTGGATGAACACGCGAACGTTTGCTCTCTCCACTATCTGCGAAGCCACCGGGAGAGCTTGCGGGTCAGGGGAGGCATGATCATCCATGTCAGGATGGCGATACCGATGACGTTTCCGATGAACACGGCCAAGACCAGGGGAGCATCGATCCAGATCATGCCCCGGATGTAGGTGATCGACAGCGACACGGGGAACAGAGCCATCAGCACGACGAGCGCCTGCTTCCAGCGGGGCGGTTCACGCGAGCTGTCAAAGGTGAACCATCCCGCGAACCCACCGAGGACGCTCGTCGTGTACGTGCCCTCGATGTGAGGGTCGAGTCGTTCCAGAAGTTCAGCTCGGCGAGCCGAGTCGAGCCACCTGCGAAGAGTCTGCTCATCGTCGAACGTCAGGATCACGACCGTTTCGGGCTGAATACCCGGGACCGCGTCGAGGATCTCTCTTTGGCGAAACCCCTCATATGT
>JBDLJV010000188.1:0-3910 GCA_039714175.1 Actinomycetota bacterium | reverse complement strand
AGCGATCCCCGTGGAGCGCATCTCGTAGCGTTCGGCGGCGCCGGAGGTTTGCATGCCACCTCCCTTGCTCGGTCCCTCGGCATGGCTGGCGTCGTGATCCCGCCCTTCGGCGGAGTGTTCTCAGCAGTTGGACTACTCCTTGCCCCGCCGCGGTCAGACGGCGCTCGAGCCGTTCTTGTTCTCGATGCGGACTTCACCGAGCTTGTCGGCCAGTCCAGTGAGCTGGAAGCAGAGATTCGTGATGCCCTCGGACGTGCGGGATTCGCTGAGATCGATGTGTCCTTCTCCGTTGATGTGAGGTATCTCGGGCAGGCACATGAGATCAACGTTGCGTGGGATCGTTCCGAGGGCTTGGTCGACGTGCGGAAGCGATTCGATCGAGCACACCGGGCGAAGAACGGATTCGAACGACCCGATGATGCAGTCGAGATCGTTGCTGTGCGCGGCGTCGGGCTTGCAGACCCTGCCCTGACGATCGAGGACGTTGTCCATTGGGTGCCGTCCGCGGAGCGGAGCGATACCCGGCGGGAGGTCGTTTCCGACATCGGTCCCGTGTCGAGCCTGGTCGTGGACCGGGCCGCGTTGCGCGCCGGAGACATACTCGAGGGCCCAGCGATCATCGAGGAGACCGAGGCCACGACATATCTCGCGCCGGGGGAGACGGCGGAGGTTCACATGTCGGGGGCGATCGAGGTGACGTGGTGACCATCGACCAGATCGCGCTTGAGGTTCTCCGCAACCAGATGGCATCCATTGCGGAGGACATGGGTGTCGTCCTGCGTGTCACCGCGTTCTCGCCGAATATCAAGGAACGGGTTGACTGTTCAGCAGCCGTGTTCACGCCTGAAGGAGAGATGCTGGCCCAGGCCGAGCACATCCCTGTCCATCTCGGGTCGATGCCGGCCTCCGTTGCTGCAGTGATCGACCGGTTCGGCACCGAACCCGAGCCCGGCATCCAATACGCCGTCAATGACCCGTTCCGCGGTGGCACTCACCTCAACGATCTGACGCTTGTACGGCCCGTGCACGTCGATGGTCGGCTGGTGGCGTGGGTGGGTAACCGGGCGCACCATGCCGACGTCGGTGGCGAGGCCCCCGGTTCGATGCCGGCTCATGCGACGCGAGTGGATCAGGAGGGCATCGTTGTGTCGCCGATGGTTGCGGTGCGAAATGCCTCATGGACACCCGAGTTCCTCGAGCCGTTCCTCGCGGCGACCCGCACGCCGGTGGAACGTAGGGGAGATCTCGCCGCCCAGCTCGGTGCGAACGAGGCAGGGGCTCTGCGCCTGGCGGCGCTGATAGAGCGCACCGGGATCCTGCGGTTCGTTGCGATGACGAGCGAGTTGATGACGTACGGCGAGCGACGGATGCGTGCAGCCATCTCGGCGCTTCCTGATGGGTCGGCGAGCTTCACCGACCACATGGAGTGGCATGGGGAACTCATCCCGATTACGGCCACGGTGACAGTTTCCGGTGATGAGCTCACGGCAGATCTCACAGCTTCTGCCGACCAGATCCCGGGGAACATCAATGCGGTGCGGGCCGTGACCGGCTCCTGTTTGTCCTATGCCGTTCGAGTGGCCACGGACCCGACGATTCCAGCGACGGGTGGCGCTCATCGGCCGCTACATCTCGTAACCAGATCGGGGTCGATTGTTGATGCGGCACCACCAGTTGCGGTGGCCGCAGGGAACGTTGAGACATCCCAGCGAATTTCCGACGTCATGCTCGGAGCGTTGGCGCACTTCGCCCCAGACCGTGTGCCCGCAGCCAGCCAGGGCACGATGAACAATGTACTCATCGGCAACGACCGCTTCGCGTACTACGAGACCGTCGCAGGGGGACAAGGCGCACGGCCCGGCAGGGACGGTCAGTCAGGCATCCAGACCGGCATGACGAACACCAAGAACACACCGATCACGTCACTCGACGTTCACTACCCGTTCACCGTGACGCGGTACCGGCTACGGGCTGACAGCGGGGGAACAGGAGCTTTCCGCGGCGGTGATGGGATCGAGCGCGGGATCCGGTTCGACGAGCCAGCCATCGTGTCCCTCATGGGTGAGCGTCGGCTGACAGCGCCCTGGGGTCTTTCGGGTGGAGCCGACGGAGCTGTTGGCGAGGACTGGTTGATCAAGGTCGGTGGGGAGCGAACGCAGCTTCCTTCCAAGTGCACCGTCGAAGTCGAGCCGGGCGACGAACTCGTCGTGCTCACACCGGGGGGCGGCGGCTGGGGTGTCGTGTCGTGATAGGTTCGCGCCCATGAGCAACACTCCGGTGAACACCGATCACGCTGGTCGAGTCATCGATTTTGGGCGAACTGCTGTGGACTACGAGGAGCACCGGCCCGGATTCCCCGACTCGTTCTTCGACCGCGTCCTCGAGATGGGCTGGGCCGAATCCGATCAACGCCTTCTCGATGTCGGCACGGGTACGGGTTCACTCGCTCTCGGGTTCGCTGAGCGAGGCCTTGCTGTTGGAGGTCTGGACATAGCTCCCGAACTGCTCGATGTTGCTCGTAGAGCAGCGAGCGATAGAGGTCTCTCCGTCACGTTGATGGAGGGGAGTGCAGAACACACGGGTTGCCATCGAGGCAGTTTCGACATCGTGACCGCAGGACAGTGCTGGTGGTGGTTCGACGAGGAGGCTGCGATCGCCGAGACGCTTCGGATCCTGGTTCCCGGTGGCAGGCTGATCATCGCGAGCTTCAGCTACCAGGCCTTCGGCGGCAACGTTGCCGAACGAACCGAGACTCTCGTGTTGAAGCACAATCCCGGCTGGACGTTGGCCGGGTGGAGAGGTGTTCATCCTGAGCACGTGCGGGCGCTCGACCGTGGCGGGTTCGAGAACGTGGAGAGCTTCAGCTACATGGTCGACGTGCCGTTCTCCCACGAAGCATGGCGTGGGCGCGTCCGTACGTGCAACGGTGTCGGCTCAGCGCTGGACTCAGAGCAGGTAGAGGCCTTCGATGGTGACATGGTCTCGATGCTGGCCGAGGAGTTCCCCGGTGAGTTGACGGTGCCGCACCGAGTCTTCGTGGCGTCCGGAACCAAACCTTCCGTTCTTGCGTAACTGGTAGCCGCACGTGCGGCTACCAGTTACGCAAGAACAAAAGGGGTTAGAGGCTGTACACCCAGATGCCGTTGGGCGTGAGGTCGCATCCGGCGCGACGGGCAGCCTGGGTGAGCCAGTCGATATCGGCGAGCCACATCCAGAACGCTTCCCTGCCCCGTTCGTTGGCGATGTCGATGAGACACCGAATCGCGTCGTAGGCCTCATCCTCGTTCGAATCGAGAAGGGACACATCGAAGGCGTCATCGAACGGTCCCGTCACCGCCCAGGACGATCCCATCTCCCACAGGTCGCCGCGATTCGCCGCTTCCACAAGGTCCACTTCGGACAGTGTGTGGAAGCGCCAACCCTTGGCAATGAGGCCCCGCACCTCCCGGCCGCAGATCGAGGTAGACCAGCCGGTCGCAAGCAGCGGGGCATCAGCACCCTTGACCGGCCTTGCTGCGAGATTTGGTGGATTCCTTCTTCCGCCGTTGCCGTCAGGGTTCGGCGTGGCATCACCGATTGCCCTGTTGGCACGGATGACGGTTGCGACTCGCCGAAAACCGGTCTTCCTGATGTGTCGTATCGACGACTCGTTGGCATCCTCGATGAGAAGGCGCGCAACGTGTGCTCCACTGTCTCGCGCCCAATCGATGGATTCCTCAGCGAGCAGCCCGGCGATGCCTCGACCCCGGTGGCTTGGCCTGACTCGTGCTCCGTGGAACCAAGCTTCTGTTGGCGTCAGAAGGTCGGCTCTGCCCATCGCAACGACTTGGCGATCGTCCTCGGCGACCATCACTATTCCGGAAGGGTCATCGATCCAGTCGTCGATCACGCGGGGGACGTAGTCGCCCCA
>JBDLJV010000187.1:0-3917 GCA_039714175.1 Actinomycetota bacterium | reverse complement strand
CCACACGACGAAGATGATGACCATGACGAGCGGCTCGATCGACCGAAGGCCGTTGAAGACGGTTCGTGACAGGTAGTACACCGTGAGTCCGATGTTCTGTGACTCTGCTTTCCGGATCGCCTTGACCGAGAGGAAGGCACCGATAGCGGCACCAATCAGACCAGGGATGATCATCGTCACCAACGGATTCTCGAGTTGGTAGAACCAATCGACGACGCCACCGATGCCGATGCCGACAACCGCACCGGCGATCGCCGAAGCGACAAGCGTGATCGCGTTCAGTGGGCCTCGACCGAGATGTCCATCGAGGTAGTAGCCGAGCTTGCTTGCAGCGAGCGCAACCACGAATGCTCCGATGAGTGCAGATACCACTGGAATACCGATCGTGGTGATCTCGCCGAGCGTGACGATGAAGCTCCCGATGAACAGAGCACCAGGAATCAGATCCTTGAGGAACTCACCGATCTCGACGAGCAGGTCAGCAACCATGTAGGAACCGATCAGCATGAGGAATCCGACAGTCAGAAGCGCAACGACTCGCAGCACCCGCAGTTGAAGGTCTGATTGCTCGTGGGTTTCCTCAGGTGGGAACGTCCACCGGAGTAGCAGCCATATGAGTCCGCCGATGAGGGCGAGCGCGAGCAGCAACGTGAACGCGTTCGCGTCGGCGAAGGCCTGAAGGGCGGATGCCCAACCTGAAGAGAACGTGCCAATCGCCAAACCAATGGGCAGTGCGATGAGCGACAGTGAGAGGTTCACAACAGGAACCGTGACATCGCGCATGAGGTTCTTCGCAGCCATGAAGCTGAGAGGAACAGCGAGGAATGTACCGACCGTGGTTGCCAGGAGAGCGAGCATGACCGTCTCAACGATGCGATCCCACGTATTGAGAGCGTTGTCGGAGAGCCTCGGAGAGAGATCCGACGTGTCCGCCAGCTTGACGATCTTGTACTGCTTTCCGTCGGCTGCATCGAAGAAGACCAGGGAAGCACCCTTGACACTTGCACCCGCTTGTCCTGCGATTTCGATGCGACCGATGTCGTCAAAGGAGATCTCATTGAAGAACAAGGAGGAACTCGTGTCTGTCGCTTCTTGTCCCTCGTTGATCGTTCCGAAGCTCTCGGCCACTGGACCGGCCCAATCGAAGTCCTCTGCGGAAACACCGGTTCCGGTGAGCTGCACGGAGCTCGCCTCATCGACCTTGAACGGATCGATGCCGATATCGCGGCTCACATGACCCGTTCCGGATCCTGTTGTCGCTTCGAAGGATCCACCCCAGCTGACGAAGTCGAGAACGTTGTTGTTCTCGTCGATGATGGTCATGCCACCCGGGTCGCGGAGCTCGAACTCAGGAAGCTGGAGGATGAAGGCGGCAAGGCCATCTTCAGTGTCCGGGATCGAAGCAGCATCCTCGATGCCGTTGACATTCGTGTCGGTCCAGACACTGACGCGGTTGGTCCACGACCCGATGCTCTTCTGGGTGATGACCTCGACCTGCTGAGGTTCTGCGTTCTCACGCTCCGGTGCGGGGAAGGACAGAGTGAACGTGCCGTCATCGCCGACATCTGCAATTCCCTGCTTCAGAACGATCACGAAGTCGGAAATCGGGACAAAGTTCACGATGGCCCTGGTGCCGGGTTCGTATCCCGTTCCGCTGACGGTCATTGTTTCGCCTGGAGCCGCGCAGGTGGGTGAGACGGTTATCGCAGCACCGGAAGGATCAGGTGTCGGACCGGCAGGCTCAGTTCCGTTGCACGGGACGTACACATCTGCTGTGACGACAAGATCGTCCTTGTCGTAGTGGATGAGGTCCGGCTTCGCCAGTGCTCGCAGGATGGCGAAGAGTTGTTCCTGGCGCTGTTCGGATTGGATCTGATCGAGGGAGACGTCTGTCTTGGCGAACGCGAATGCATAGACGACAAACGCAAGGAGGATCGCTATTGCGATGTAGAGGGAACGTCGCCAGCCGCGAGGCTTCTTGTCATCGTCGACGGCGTCTGTAGTGGTCTCTGCGGAGGTGGGGGGCATGTCAGCCAACGCGCTCAGCCTCCCTGCCGTAGATCTCCTTGAATTTCTCGTCGTCGATCTCCTCTGGAGTTCCTTCGAAGACGAGCATGCCGTCGTTCAGTGCGATCACACGGTCTGCGTATTGATGGACGAGGTCGAGGAAGTGGAGTGAACACAGCACCATTACGCCGTCCTCTTGGTTGATTCGTTCGAGGTATTGCATGATGCTGTGTGCAAGAACGGGGTCGAGGCTTGCAACCGGTTCATCAGCGAGCATGATCTCGGGATCCTGCATCATGGCTCTGGCGACACCGACGCGCTGCTGCTGACCACCCGACAGCTCGTCTGCGCGTGCATCGGCCTTCTCCTCGAGTCCAACCCGTTCCAACTGGGCATGGGCCTTGTCGAGATCTGCCTTGGGGAATTGATTGACGACGCTGAGGGCAGGGTTCAGATACCCGAGCCTTCCAGCGAGCACGTTCGTGAGAACCTTCGATCGGTTCACGAGGTTGAAGTGCTGGAACACCATGCCGATACGGCGCCGCACCCTCCGTAGTTCCTCCTGGGAGGCTGTCGTGACATCGATGCCGTCCCACGTGATCGTCCCTTCGGTGGGCTCGATCAGGCGATTGATGCACCGCAGCAGAGTTGACTTGCCGGACCCGCTCAAGCCGATGACGGCGAGGAATTCGCCCTTCTCAACCTCGAATGACACATTGTCAAGTGCCTTGGTTCCACCATCGTAGATCTTCGTCAGGTTCTCAACCTTGAGCATTCAATGGGCCTCTCAGATGTGACCGAGTATCGGGCGGGGGCAGAAACCCCCGCCCGATATCGATACTCGATTACTGACCGAAGTCGCTTAGAGGTCGTCGACCGTGAGGCCGAGGCCCTGGACGAGCGACCTGATGAAGTCGAATTCGGAGTCGTTGGTCAACGAGACGCCGCTCCAGGAGTACGCATCGAATGCAGCAGAGAACTGCTCCGGGTCGTTCTCTGCGAAGTCGCTGATTGCTGCGATGAATTTGTCACGGATGTCCTGGGGGAGATCCGGCGAGAAGCTCACCGTGTCGTTCGGAATCGGCTCGGAGAGCTCGATGATCTTGACAGCCTGGATCACGTCAGGAGCTTCCTCGCGGATGTTACGACGTGCGTCACGTGGGAACACGCCGCTGCAGTCGATCTGACCGTCGGCATCGAGAGCACAGCTGTCGACGAGATCGGCCGGAACGTCGGCGTTCGTCATTGTTCCATCCCACACGACGTTCCTGTCGGCGTCGATCGCAGGGCTGAAGAACACGGTTCCGAAGTCGGCTTCACCGTTGTAGACCGCTCGCACCGTTGCTGAGTGGCCTCCGGCTTCGAAGCTCTCTCCGGGATCGATTCCGAGGCTCTGGAACATACCGCTCGGTACGAGGAACCCAGAGGTGGATCCAGCATCCGGGTACGCCCACTTCAGGCCAGCAAGGTCCGCAACCGAGGTTGCGTCGCTGTCACGCGGGACGATGAACTCGGCCCAGTACTCCGTGTATCCGAAGCGCAGGGACTTCATCGCGACCTCGAGGTCGCAGAGGTCGTTGCCCAGCACGTACGCCGTGGCCGGGATGAACCCGATTGTGTTCTCGGTCGATGCGCACATCTCGTTGATGGTCGCTGCGTACGACGTCGGCACGCTCACCTCGTAACTCAGGCCTGTTGCCTCTTCGAGGACGCCCTTGAGGATCTCGCCACCTGCGATGATCTCTTCGGCGCTCACGGACGGCACGAACAGAACCTGGATTGGATTGTCCGGCGTACCGATCTCGGGACCTGCTTCGGTCGTCGTTGTGGTCTCAGGCGGTGCTTCCGTCGTTGTCGTCGTGTCAGCAGCCGGAGCCTCTGTGGTTGTCGTGTCGTCGGCATCTCCCCCA
>JBDLJV010000186.1:0-3949 GCA_039714175.1 Actinomycetota bacterium | reverse complement strand
ATTCTCGATGCGACCCTCCCGCCGCTCTCGGAAGCTGCCTCCTACTCGCGGCTCTGGATGGGTGTCGCTGCACTGATTGCGGCGCTCGGCGGATCACGCGGACGGCGAGGCGCTGTTGCCGGCATGGCCGCCATCGGCGCGACATCTGCAGTCGCCAATATCGCCGTCAAGGGCGTCGCCAACCGACGTCGCCCGACCAGTGAGGTTCCCGAAAGTCGCCGACTCGTGCACCCCGAATCCACATCATTCCCATCAGGACATACAGCCTCGGCAGCAGCTTTCTCCGGTGTCATCGGAGCGATCCTGCCCGGACTGCGCGTCCCCATGAATGCCCTCGCCGCAGCGGTGGGCTTCTCCAGGGTCTACACAGGCGTGCACTACCCGGGCGATGTCGCTGCGGGGTGGCTGCTCGGCAAGGGCATCGCTGCCGTCGTGGTGCGGCTACTCAGACGACTCGACAGTCGCACTTCCTGAGCTGATACCGCTACGAACTGCTCGCCGGTTCACGACCTGCAGCGATCCTCACGACATCGACCAGATGCAGGTCGCGCGCTCGTCTCTTCTCGATCTCCACGAGATTGCCTTCTGGCACGAACAGGCGCAGTCCCTGCGCATGGATCCGGAACCGCAATGGTGTCGTCTCCTCGAGAGCTTCGCCATCCACACCCATCAGCGCCAACCCGGATTGTGACCGTACCTCGAACTCGTCGGTCGTGAATTCGTACCAGTGCTTGCTGATGTTCCGCAAGCCGAGCGCCGACAGCATCACCAGACGCGCCGCCTGCGATCCGGTACTCGTCGACACGGCGAACACGCCGAGCGCACCACCGTCCATGCGTCGTCGCTGGGACACATCCACCGACGTGCCGAGGACGTACGGATTGTTCGACACCATGATGAGGAAGGCTCCAGACACCTCGGTTCCATCCGGCGCCGTGTACTCGAGATCGAACGGCTCGGATTGTCGACCAAGTAGATCGGTGAGCATTGACCGCGTGACATCGACCTTGGCGTCGCGGTAGTCGTCGGACTGGACAATCGTGGCGTAGACCCCCAGAGACACGTTGTTGACAAAGAGTCGGTCGTTGACTGTCGCGAAGTCGACTCGACGCTCGACGGCGTCCCGATAGGCGTACATCGCCGAGCGTGGGTCTGTGCGGTCCAGCCCGAGATCAAGGGCAAAGTGATTCCGGGTTCCTGCGGGAATGCAAACATACGGGAGATCGTGTTCTGCAGCGACGGAAGCAACGAGCGCCTGGGACCCATCGCCGCCGGCCATGCCGAGACAATCTGCACCCCGAGCAACGGCATCTCGGGTCAGGTCCTCAAGGTCAAGACCGTGGTCAAGCATGACCACCTCGACACCGAGATCCTCAGCCATCTCGACAAGGCCGAACTGTTCGACTTTGCCACCACCTGACCACGGATTGCACAGGAGCACGGGGTGGGACAGTTCGCGCCCGGTGCCGGACGCCGTGGGAGTCTTCGGAACGGGCCGCAACAGCGAGTAGCGCGCGAGGGCGAGTGTTGCAGTCACGAGCGTCGCGATGAGGAGCACCCTGAGAAGCACATGTTCGGGTCTCGCGGCAACTTGCACGAAAGCGACGACAACAAGCCCGGTTCCGATGACGCTGCCGATGCCGCCGACCACCCGTCGAATCCCGATATCGGTGATCAACCACCAATCGGCACCGGTGGCGATTCCCAACCCGACCAGACCGACGATGATCGGAATCGTGTTTCGACCGAGAGCTTGCACGATGACAGCCAACGCACAGGCAAACAAGGGCAGAGCGATCCAGGCGGCGATCCGGCGCCGCGCACCAACATTTGGCATCGTGGAATCCTACGCCACCCCGGTATCGACGAACCAGGTTCGCAGTCGGCCCTTGCCCTTGATGTCGATCTCTCCCCTGTCCTCGAGGTCGAAGCCGGCGCCCAAATGGTTCCTTACGACGTCAGTGACCTGGATGCGGCCCGGCGAGCCGCTCGACTCCATCCGGCTGGCCACGTTGACGGCGTCTCCCCACAGGTCGTACTGGAACTTCTTCGTCCCCACGATCGCGCCGACGGCCGGGCCACAGTTGATACCGATACGCAGTTTGAGGCCGAGTCCGTCCCGTTCGGCCCTCGTGGCCATCCACTTCTGCATGTCAACGGCCAGACGCGTCATCGTGTCACATTGGTCGGGGACCGCTTGAGGTGCACCGCCGACAACCATGTAGCCGTCACCGATGGTCTTGATCTTCTCAACGCCATGCTTCACGGTGAGTGAATCGAAAGCGGTGAACACGTCGTTGAGGAGATCCACTCCGACCTCGGGACTGAGCCGGGCTGCCAGGGGCGTGAACCCGACCAGATCTGCAAAGAGCACTGATACCGAATCGAATCGTTCGGCAAGTGTGCGTCCTGGTTGGCTCTTGAGACGCTCAGCAATGGCGGCCGGAAGCACGTTGAGCAGCAGGCTCTCTGCTCGCTCCCTCTCGCTTCGCAAAGTCGCTTCCATGTGCCGCCGTTCCGTGATGTCGATGAACGTGAGCACCGAACCGGTCAGCTCACCGTCCTTCTCCATTGGGTACGACCAATATTCGGCAGGGAAACTCGACCCATCACGACGCCATAACACCTCATCATCCACCCGGACACCCTCCCCGATACGGAACGCCCGATAGATCCGACAGTCCTTCATCGCGTACGGCTGCCCGTTCGGTAACGAATAGTGCACGAGATTGTGCATGTTGCGGCCCAACAGCTCATCCGAACTGTCATATCCGAGCAACCGCACGCACGCCGGGTTCGCGAACGTGCAGTTGCCCTCGAGGTCGATGCCGTAGATCCCCTCGCCTGTCGAGTTCAAGAGGAGTCGCGTGCGCTCCTCACTCTCCCTGAGACGCATCTCCGCGATTCGCCGCTCCGTTATGTCAACGAATGTGAGCACCGATCCGATCAGCTCACCGTCCTTCTCCGTCGGGTACGACCAGTACTCGGCAGGGAAGCTCGACCCGTCACGACGCCACAGGACCTCGTCATCCACCCGGACGCCCTCCCCCAGCCTGAATGCCTGGAAGATTCGGCAATCCTCCATTGCATACGGCTGCCCGTTCGGTAACGAATGGTGGACAAGGTTGTGCATGTTCTTGCCCAACAGCTCATCGGCACGGTCGTATCCGAGCAATTGCACGCACGCCGGGTTGGCGAACGTGCAATTGCCCTCGAGATCCACTCCGTAGATCCCCTCACCTGTCGAATTGAGGAGGAGTTCCGCTAGTCCCTCGCTGGGTTCGGCCGGTTGGATATCAGACATCGCTTCGCGTCAGCCGATCGCCGCCACTGCGGCCTCCGTGTCGAGGACCTCACTGGCGATGAACCCGAAGTTGATCAGGGCAGCCGCGTAGCCGTCACCGAGCTCGGGATGCTGTGCCGCTGCCGTTGCGTCCTTGACAACGGTGACCTCAAACCCGTTCTCGGTGAGTTCGCGCATGTGCGCCTCGACGCACAGGTTTGCCGACATGCCGGCAAGGATCACCTTGCTGATGCCGCGCTTGCGGAGCTGGAGGGAGAGGTCGTTCGATTCAGGGCCGTAGACCTTGTGCGGATTGACCACGATCGTCTCGCCATCATCGATGTACTTCTTGTACTCATCGAGCCAGTCTGCGCCCGAACCATCGAACCCTTCCACGGTCAACTGGCCGGTGCGGTCGAACATGTGGATGTCGTGCATCATTGCTTCGACAGTTCCACCGAACTGCCACGCATGGTCCGTCGGGTAGTAGTAGTGGGGTGACACGAACACCGGCATCCCCGAGGCCTTCGCAGCAGCGAACAGACTCTGGATGTTGGCGACCGTGTTGTTCTCCTCGACGTTCTTTCCGACGAGGCCCCACGTGACGCCCTCCGGACTGAGGAAGTCGTTCTGTGGATCCGTTATGACGAGGGCTGTTGCGTTGTT
>JBDLJV010000185.1:0-3971 GCA_039714175.1 Actinomycetota bacterium | reverse complement strand
GCTACGAGAAGCAGTCCCTCGATCAGCTTCCGGCGTCGGCTGTAGGTCTTCTCACCGGTCGCGGCGGTCTCGCTCATATGCGGACGGTACAGCTAGAAGAGGTAGAGCGTCGGGTAGATGATGACCCACGCAAGATCCACGAAGTGCCAGTACTTGACGACAGCTTCGGCACCCCAGTAGTCCTCAGACCCGAAGTGGCCCTTGAGGCCGAGGAACAGGACGAATCCGAGGGCGATGAGTCCTGTGACGACGTGGAACGCATGCAGGCCGATCAGCATGAAGTATGACGACCCGTATGGTGTTTCGGGTGGGTAGAGGTGGATGGCTTCCCTGAGCTCGAAGGTCACGCCGCCCATGAAGATGAGGCCCATGACGATGGTCGCGATCGTGAACGCGATGAAGTACTTCCGCAGGTTGTACTTGATCGCGGTTTCTGCCATGTAGGCGCTGATCGACGACAGGAGCAGGATGATCGTGACGCCGAGCGCGAGCGTCTGATTGAGCTCTTCGGGCCTGTAGGTGCCCGTCGAGTAGTACCTCGCAGCAAGGAAGGATCCGAAGAGGAACGTCTCGGACACGATGAACAGCCAGAGACCCATCCGGTTCGCCCTTGGCTGGAAGGACATGTCCTGGTGGTACTCGGTGGTGACGGTTTCGGTCGTCATCAGTGGTCCTCCTCCCCGAACACCGCTCTGACGTGCATGAACGAGTCAAGGATGATCCAGCCCTTCAGCAGGACGAACGGCATCAATGGAAGAAGGGGGTTCTCGAATCCGATCGCTACGAAGAACTCGATAACTGTGAGGATCGCGAGAAGCGCTGCGGCGATCAAGCCCTTGCGTGCGGCCTTGTTGAACCCGTTCTTGTCGACGGACACCTCGGTGGTGGTCATACGAGCACCTCCTCTGGCGACTCCTCGGGTTCGCTGGCACCCTGGCTATTGGGGAAGATCGCATGCGGCGAATCGCCGTTGCCGTAGTCGTACGGATGTCCGACAACCACGGGCTGGGACAGGAAATTGTGGTGCGTCGGGGGCGAGGCGATCTGCCACTCGAGTGTTCTCGCGTTCCACGGATTCGCTCCGGCCTTCGGACCCTTGATCGCTGACCAGACGATGTTCCCAACGAAGAGCAGGAAGCTGGCGCCGAGGACAAGAGCTGAGATCGAGGCGAACATGTTCGCGTTCGCATAAGCGTCGGGATAGTCGCCGATCCTCCGGTTCATGCCGTTGATACCCACCCAGAAGAGGGGGATGAAGGTGAAGTTGAATGCAACGGTCACCCAGATGGCGAAGATCTTGCCAGCAGTGTCGTTGTACATGCGACCGGTGATCTTGGGATACCAGTAGAAGAAGGCTGCCAGCAACGCGAAGATCGCACCGCCGACGATCGTGTAGTGGAAGTGGGCCACGACGAAGTAGGTGTCGTGCAGATGAATGTCGGTGGCGACATCGGCGAGGAAGATGCCGGTGATCCCTCCGATGAGGAAGTTGAACAGCCAGCCGAAGGCGATGACCAGCGGCGTTCGGAACCAGAGTTTGCCCTGCCACAACGTGCCGATGATTCCAAGGAAGATGACCCCGGTCGGGATCGAGATCGCCTCCGTGAGGATCATGAATGGACCGTGGAGGAAATCGGCCATGCCCGATGTGAACATGTGGTGCGCCCAAACGACGACGGAGAGACCAACGATGGCAAGCATCGATCCGACCACAGCCTTGTACGCGAACAGAGGCTTGCGAGCGAACGTCGTGACGAGCTCGAGGATCACACCGAAACCGGGGAGCACCATGATGTAGACGGCTGGGTGCGAGTAGAACCAGAAGATGTGTTCGTAGAGCAATCCGCCGCCGACATCGGGACCGAAGAAATCCGTTCCGGCAACCCGATCCATGGTGACGAGGATCAACGCACCTGCGAAGAACTGGGTAACGCTGAACGACAGGATCGCGGTGGCGAAGCCCGACCACGTGAAGATGGGGAGCCTGCCCCAGGTCATTCCGGGTGCCCGCATCGTCACCACGGTCACGATGATGTTCAGACCACCAAGAATCGAAGACAGCCCGAACGTGATGATCGCCATGTTGAACAGGATCTGACCCGAATCACCGGTCACCGAGAGCGGTGCGTAGGCGGTCCAACCGGCGCTGAACGATCCGAGGAGTGGCGCTGTGAGAAGGCCGATGGCAACGGGGGGAACGAGCCAGTAGCTCAACGCGTTGAGCCTCGGGAACGCCATGTCGGCGGCCCCGATCTGGATCGGGATGATGTAGTTACCGAATGCGCCGATCACGCCGGCAACCGCTACGGCGACCATGAGGATGCCGTGCATGGAAACGAGCTTGTTGAACTCCTCGAGATCAACGATGCTCATCCCGGGGCTGGCGAGTTCGATACGCATGATCATCGCCGAGAATCCGCCAATGAGAAGGACTGCGAGAAGGGTCACGCCGTATTGGATGCCGATGACCTTGTGATCGACCGAGAACTGGAAATACCGTCGCCATCCATGGTCCGTGCTCACCTGAGGCGTCTTGCCGATCCACTGGCGCCCGAAGGCCTCGATACCTCCGATGCCGGCCAGCCAACCGATGAGTCCAAAGACGAACCCGATGACCACAGCGACCTCATCGGTCGGACTGCCGCCCCGGATCGCGAGGGTGATGACCACGCCGAATACATAGCCGACCAGACCGAGAACTACCGCTCTTACGACGTACTTCATCGGCTACTCACCTCCGTCAAGGGAATCGATGTACTCATGCCACTCGGCATCGCTGACGACGCGTACGGGCATCGCCATCGCGGCGTGGCCTGCCCCACACAGTTCTGCGCATTGGACTCGAAGATTGATGTCATCGTCGATGGTTCCCTCATGGGTAGCAGTGGTGTACACCTGAGTCGTGAGGCCGGGAACGGCATCGATCTTGACCCTGAAAGCTGGGATCCAGAATGAGTGGAGGACGTCGGTGCTGTTCACGTCGTAGCGCACGCGCTTCTCTGCCGGAACCACGAGTTCGTCGAGTGCTGTTGCTCCGTTGGGATAGGTGACCTCCCAGAAGAACTGGGAGGCTTCCATTTCGATGACATAGTCCGACGAAGGCTCGCCCCGGATCTCGGCGAGACCAACGAATCCCGGATTGATGACCACATAGATCGCAAGAGCGGAAGTGAGGACGAGCCACGTGGTGACGAGAGCACGGTGATTGTGCTGATTCGGCCCGTCCTCCCTGGTGGCTCCATCAGAGCGCCAGGCAATCGCTCCCCAGGTCATGACGGCGAGCACAAGCGCCATCACAGGAGAGCCGAGATACATCAGGAGGAGGAACGCCTCATCAACAATGTGCGCTTCTTCGGCCCACTCGACCGGAAGTACGTTGACTTTTGCAGTGAGCGCGACAAGCAGGATGGTGTAGCCAAGCCAAAGAAGGCCGACCGGTAACCACGATTTGCGCACGAATCCTCCAGGAAAAGTGTCGTCGTTGGGCGTTGGGTGGGGCGAGTGTAACCACACTCGGGGCCGAGGAACCAACCAATCCGGAAGGTTTCTACCCGAAAGATCAACTCTTCTACGCGGCAGCCGGGCTCACAGCGTCTTGCGCCACATGGTTCCGTGGTACCGCAATGTGAAAGGCAGCGAGTCGTACAGGGCGTTTGCCGGCCCCATTTCGCCGGTCGCAACCTCGATCTGGGTCAATCCCGCATCCCTCGCTCGGCGCATGCCCTCAAGCATCAGCGCCTTCGCGAGACCCCTTTGCACGTGGTCGGGGTGGGTGCACACCGGCTCGAACGTCCCGATGCTGTTGGTCTCGTCCACATTCACGGCTCCGTAGGCGGCGAAGGATCCGTCAGGAGCGATCGCAGCGAGATCGAGATCGGCACGGTACGACGGTGAGTTCTGGACCAACGCCCGGTGGTCCTCCTCGACATGCATCGTGCGACCGAACGCGGCGTTGACGATGTCGGCAACTC
>JBDLJV010000184.1:0-3972 GCA_039714175.1 Actinomycetota bacterium | reverse complement strand
GCGTCCGCTCCGCCTGTGATCTTGATGCCATCAACCATCGTGCACCTCAACGAGTTCGATCAGTGTGCCAGCAAGCTCCTTCGGATGGACGAACGCGATCCTGTGGCCGCTCCCTCCTACGCGCGGGGTTTCGTCTATCAACCGTGCGCCTGAGCTTCTGAGATGGTCCAAGGCAGCCTCGATATCGTGGACGGCGAATGCAATGTGATGCATCCCTTCCCCGTTCTGACTCAGGAACCGCCCAACAGGTGACTCAGGGGAGAGAGGCTCGAGTAGCTGGATGTGTGACCCACCGATAGCGATCATCGCCTCGGAGACGCCCTGATCGGCCACCGTCTCCCGGGATATCGGTGTGACGTTGAACAGGGTCTCGTATCGAGCGATGGCATCGTCGAGGTTCTCGACTGCGATCGCGACGTGATGGATGTTGTAGGCCAGCATCGGCAGCAAGACTACCCGCTACGCGTGTACGTGTTCCGTCTGGGTCGAGTCTGCAGCGTCAGCGTTGTTCGGGAGTGTGACAGAGAACGAGAATCTTGCTCCAACGGGGAAGCGGTCCTCGTACCAGAGGTCCCCTCCCATGGCGCGTGAGAGCTTGCGAGCGATGGGCAATCCGAGTCCAACGCCCTGTTGGAGCCGAGCATCGCCGGTGGAGAGCTGCTCGAAGTGCTTGAAGATGCGGTCCCGGTGCTCTTCGTCGATGCCAGTTCCGTTGTCCGAGACGCCGACGCGATAGAGACCCGGCGCATACAGCTCGCCATCGATCAGCACATCATCGCCCCCGTACTTCTTGGCGTTCTCGAGGAGATTGCGGAGAATCTGTCTGAGTCGGGATCGATCCGTCCGCACGATGACGTTCGGCGGCACCGAAACCGAATATGCATCGACATCGAGAACCATCGATGCCACGACGTGGGCTTCAGCAGCGAGATCGAACTCCTCCGGATTGAGTCGCAGTTGCCCAGCTTCGAGGCGGGGGATGACGAGAATGTCCTCAACGAGGTTCGAGAGATGGTCGTTCTCATGGCGCATGATCTCGAGGAACTCTGTCACTTCCTCTGGTGAGAGGGCCATCCAGGATTCTGCAAGTGTGTCGGTGAATCCAGCGATACCGGTAAGGGGCGTGCGGAGCTCGTGGCTCACCATCGAAACGAACTCGTTCTTCAGTTGGACTGCCCTGCGTTCCTGGGCCAGAGCTTCAGACTGCCTGTCCTGGGATCGCAGCACAGCACGAATCGCGCCGAGCATCACCACGGACGTTGTCACGATGAACGCAACCGCCGCGATCCGATCGATCGGATCCTCTGCACCGGAGCCTTCGATGACGCCGACAAGTGGAAGATCGGTGAAGGTGAAGAGCATGGATGACACGCCTGACCACGCGATCATGTACACGACGAGACCGGCGGCCTGGCGCACGGGAAGGATCAGGCTGGCCGATACGAGCACCCAGATGATGGCCAGACCGTGGATTCCGGCATCCGGTCCCCGAAGCACAAGCGCGAGTCCGATCGCTGTTGTCCCCATGATCTCCGCCGGAAGGGCGGACGTACCGTGCTTCCTTCGGTACAAGGCGTCGACGATGACTGCGATTGCTGGGATGACGGCGAGAACTCCCACCGTCACTCCCGACTGAAAGCTCCAGATTGCGATACCAACGACGAACAGCAGCGCACCCGCTGCCCGGATCACGTTGTACGGGCCGCGGATGTCTACATATGGAATTGGTGCCCTGGTGGGCAGTTCGGCCATCGTGACTCCTTGAACCCTGTATCGGTTTCGCACAGGCCAGAGTTGATGGATTAGGGAGGAGTCGGGTGCAGAGAGCAGAGAGCAGAGAGCAAAGACGAAGGACAAGAGTCGGAAGTCGGAAGTCGGAACGCTTCGCTCTCGGAGTTCGGGGCGGATTACCGGTTGAGTTGGTCGTGGAGCTCTTGGACGGCGAGTTCGGGGACGTGGAGGTCGCCGGTTCCTATGCCTACGCGGTACTCCCGCTTCTCCATACCGTGATAATCCGAACCGCCAGTCGCTGCGATCGAGAGATCTCGTGCGACACCAGCGAGATGCTCTCGTAGTTCCGGGGAGTGGGATGGGTAGTACGCCTCGATACCTCCGAGTCCCAACTCCTTGAGTTCACGGAAGGTGTCTGCGTACTCGAATCGGTTGAGTCCCATGGTGATCGGATGTGCAATGACTGGCACTGCTCGCGACTGTCGGGCGAGGCTCATGGCGTCCTTTGCCGTCAGGCGGTCCCGCTCCACATAGACCCTGCCGCCGTCTCGAAGGAGATCGGCGAATGCTTCGTTGCGTGAAGCGAAATACCCGCGCTCCACGAGTGCGTCGGCGATGTGTGGTCTGCCGACCGACGGCCCCTTGGCATGTCGCTCGACGTCGCTGAGGCTGATGTCGTACCCGATCTCGTTCAGATTCCTGATGATCTGCATGTTGCGTATGGTCCTGCCAGCAAGCAGATCGGCCATGCGCGACTGCAAAGGCCCGTCTTCGGGTTCGAGGAAGTAGACGAGCATGTGGATCTTTGTCGAATTGTGATCCACCGACAGCTCGACGGCAGGGATGAAGCCGAGGCCGAGTTCTTCGGCCGCTGACCGTGCGCGAGCAAGGCCATCCAGCGTGTCGTGATCTGCAAGAGCAACATGGGTCAGGTTCGCGTTGGCAGCGAGTTCCATTACCTCTTCGGGGGTGTCCGCTCCGTCCGAGATGTTCGAGTGAACGTGAAGATCAACAGCCAAGGGATCAGCCGCTGAGCAGCTTCAGTGCGACGATCGCTGCGGCGAATATCAAAGCGTATATTGAGTAGCGCTTGATGATGGCAATGCGTGCCTGACGTGCGTCGACCTTGCGTTGCTCGGCTTGTTTCTGCTCGCGATTGGCTCGCTGCCTGTCTCTCTTGTCGGTCGCCATGGGTACAGCCTACCGCTGGACCGTGACCGACTCGATGTAGACGGACTCAAGCGGTGTTGACGGATTGGGATCGGCGCTGTTCGCTCCTCGGCCCAGAGGTACGTCAGCGATGAGATTCAACACATCAAGGCCCGAGGTCACATGCCCGACGATCGTGTACTGCGGTCCCAGCCAATCGGCGTCGTCGAACATGATGAAGAACTGGCTGCCCGTCGTGCCCGGGCCAGCGTTCGCCATGGCAACGGTGCCTTTCGTGTATGCGGTTCCTTCAGAAGGGAACTCGTCAGGAAGCGTGTACCCGGGACCACCTCGGCCCGTCGCGGTAGGGTCTCCCGCCTGCATCATGAATCCGGGGATGATCCTGTGTGAGACCGTGCCGTCGAAGTAGCCCGATTCAGCGAGGAAGACGAACGAGTTCGCTGTCTCGGGTGCGATCGTTGAATCGAGCAGGATTTCGATCGGACCGCAGGAAGTGTTGAGAGTGACGACGGCGCGTCCGGAGAGGCCTGCGTCTTCCGGAGCATCGAACTTCATGTCGATCGCCGCTTCCGGTTGCGCCGCGCCACAGGCCGTTGGCTGGTGGAGGTATCCCACGTAGTCCGACGGAACCTGGGCAAGCGGAACCGTCGTCGCCGTCGTTGACGGCGGGGTTGTAGTGGTCGTGGCGGAGGACTCGCCGCCACAAGCTGCCGCAACGAGAAGGGTCGCGGCACCAAGGGCAAGGATTCTGTAGAAAGGCATGGCGAGAACGTAGTACGTGGTACGAAATACGTACTGCGACGACACCCGACACCCGACTTCTGACCTCCCTCCTACACTCGCGTTCATGGCCTTGGTTGTTCACAAATATGGCGGCACGTCGGTTGCCGATGCCGACAAGATCCGCAGGGTGGCTCGTCGAATTGTCGATTCGTTCGAGCAGGACAACGATGTGGTTGCCGTTGTCAGCGCAATGGGTAAGCGAACCGATGAGCTGCTCGCTCTGGCAGCAGACGTATCTGGTCGGTCTCATCCACGTGAGATGGACATGTTGCTCACCGCAGGCGAGCG
>JBDLJV010000183.1:0-3992 GCA_039714175.1 Actinomycetota bacterium | reverse complement strand
ACTGATCCCTCTTGTCATCGTCGTTCTGGTCGGTGCCGCTGTCGCCGCTGTAGTCGTTGTGAAGAAGCGGCCGGACAAGCGGCTCGGATACCTCGCTCAGTACGACCAGCTCACCGGACTCATCAATCGCGCCCTGTTCCAGGATCGCCTCGTCAGCGCCCTCGTGCGTGCTCGACGGGACGGGGGACTCGTCACCGTGATGTTCCTCGACATCGACGGGTTCAAGGGCATAAACGACCGCTTCGGGCACGCCGTTGGTGATGAGGTGCTCCGACAGATTGCGAGCAGGCTTGTCGAATGCTTGCGCGAATCCGACACGGTTGCCCGTCTCGGAGGTGACGAGTTCACGGTGATCCTCGAAGGCGGTAAGCGGGTCGAGGACGCCGGCCAGGTGGCATCGAAGATCCTCCAGACCGTCGGCACGCCGTACCGCGTGGGAGACCGGGAGCTCGTCGTCACAACATCCATCGGCATTGCCATGTATCCCCTCGACGGTGACAAGTACGAGGATCTCGTCAAGGGTGCAGACACGGCGATGTACCAAGCGAAGGCCGCAGGCAGGAACACCTACCAGTACTTCACGAAGTCCTTGCGTGACAGGACGTCCGATCGACTGTCGTTGATGGATGATCTGCGGCGAGCGATCGAGACACAGTCCGGCCTGCGTCTCGAATACCAACCCAAGGTTGACCTTGCGAGAGGCACGGTCATCGGACTCGAGGCGCTGATTCGATGGGACCATCCCACCCATGGACTGCTCATGCCGGCAGCCTTTGTCCCCCTTGCCGAGGAATCCGACCTGATCGTGCCCATGAGTACCTGGCTACTCGACGAGGCATGCCACGCGATGCGGGGATGGGTTCGCGACGGGCTGCGTCCGATGCGGGTCGCCGTCAACGCATCCGAGCGACTCTTCAGGGACGCGAACCTGGTTGAGGCAATCGCCGTGGCCCTCGCAGCCGCTGACCTCGATCCGCGTCATCTCGAGATCGAGGTAACAGAACGAACGATCACCCACGAAGCGGAGCGGACAGAGCGAACCCTTGAGCGACTGGTCGACATGGGCGTGCGTGTCTCCATCGATGACTTCGGCACCGGGTACTCGTCACTGCGTCAGCTGCAACGGCTGTCCGTTCATGCTCTGAAGATCGATCAGACCTTTGTACGCGATGCCCACGAGCGGGATGAGTCACGCGCGATCGTTGAAGCGATCGTTTCGATGGGGCGAGCCTTCGACCTCGATGTGATCGCCGAGGGCGTCGAGACACACGAAGAGCTTGCAGCGATCCGCATGCTGGGATGCACCCGCATGCAGGGCTTCCTTGTCGCCCGGCCCCTCAGACCGGAATACGTGATGGAGTTCGTCCGCAGCTACGACGAGACCGTCGTGTTCACTCGGGACGAGAGCTCCGGGACCTGAAACCTGGAACCTGAAACCAGTATCAGGCGATGGGGGCGGGCTCGGCAGCGACCACGAGCGAACCATTCTCGATGTGTGCCTCGACAACCCACACATTCAGATTCGATGAGAACGAGACGATCACCGATTGCGCATCTACCAGCACGGTGTGCATGACGTAGCCGGCTGCCGGCGTGGCCCAGAGCAGGAGAACGCCGCCGTCTGCCGCGGCAAAGGACGCCTTGCCTCCGGTGAGGGAGACGACCTCGGTCTGTGCATAACCGGGGTTGATGAAGCGGTCCCACCTCGATGACTGATCGGAGTCCGCTGTACCGGCCGTTTCGTCGGTGTCGGGCTCCGCGGGCGTGTCGGGCTGGGCGTCAGCGCTCCGGACGGTGGATCCGCCGGGTGTTCGTTCGACGCCGCCGGAGGCATGGGGCTCATCCGAGTCGGACGGACCCACCGTCGCGACAGGGAGCGCAGCAACTTCGGCTGCTGTGAGCGGTCGGAGTGGCCGATCCAATACTTGGCCTCCTGCAACTGCCACAGCGCCAGAAGCTACCAATCCTGCGCCGATGGCGGCTGCGAGCCATCCAGCGACGAGGAAGAGTCTCTGTCGCATTGCGACCATCGTCCGTTCCTCCGGGTTGTGCCGTCGTCAAGACCATGTTAAGGAGTTGCTAAGACACTCGCATTGTGGTTGATTGGCGCAATGCCATCAGTCGTGATCATCGAAGACGATCAGCGTATCCGCGAACTCGTCACCAGGGTGTTGTCCCAGAAGGGGTACGACGTCTCCGGAGCGCCAACCGCCCTCGACGGCCTCCAGCGAATCGTTTCGGAGTCACCTGATGTTGTCGTCCTCGACATGGGGCTTCCCGATCTCGACGGTGCCGAGCTCCTCAAGATGATCAGAGCGATCACGGACGTCCCGGTGGTTGTGGCTACGGCCCGCGGAGAGGACAGGGATGTGATCCGCACGCTCGACGCGGGCGCCGATGACTATCTGGTGAAGCCGTTCAGTGTGGAGCAGCTCGAGGCGCGGGTGCGCGCGGTTCTCCGCCGCTCGGCCCTACCGGACGTGCATCGTGCGTTCACCGTTGGCGACCTCGTGATTGACCCGGACGCAAGGACCGCGATGCTCGAGATGGAGTTGCTCGAGCTGAGTCCGAAGGAGTTCGACCTCCTCGTGTATCTCGCCGAACGTGTCGGTGTGGTCGTCTCCAAGCGACAACTCATGGCGGAGGTATGGCGGCAGCCGTACGGAGGGTCGGAGAAATCCGTCGATGTCCACATCTCGTGGTTGCGCAAGAAGCTCGGTGAGTCGGCAGCGGAGACGAGGTACATCCAGACCGTCCACGGTGTAGGCATCAAGCTCGTGGAGCCCGCGTGAGGAGAACCCTCGCCGTACTCAGCCTTGCGATCGCGTCGTTGGTCGTAGTGGCGTTTCTCTTCCCCGTCGCCATCCTGATCCGTAATCAGGCCCAATCGAGAGCGTTGTCCGACGCCGAGCGCGATGTGCAATCCGTTGCCGCCGCTCTCGCCGTAGTCGGATCCGACGACGGGATCACACCCGAACTCGCCGATGCAGTGCTCACCGCCTTCGGAGAGCCGGAAGATTTGAGCATCATCTTCGTGAGCGGTGAGGTCGTCGGTACGCCGTTCGAACCGTCCGATCACATCGCGCAGGCACAGGGAGGTGCAGCGTTCACGGCAAAGACCATCGATGGCGCGGAAGTGCTCGTCCCCATCCTGACGGCCGATGCTCCCATCCAGGGTGACACGGTCGTTGTGAGGGCGTTCGTCAGCGAGGAGATGCTGTCCCAGGGCGTCGGTGTTGCATGGGCGATGCTGATCGCTCTTGGCTTGTTCCTCATCGCGGTTGCTGTGTTCGCTGCCGACCGGCTGGGCAGGTCCGTCGTACGCCCGGTGACGGAGTTGTCCGACGCTGCCCACCAGTGGGGTTCCGGAAACCTCGATGCCCGTGTTGTGCCTGCCGGACCCGAGGAGATCGCCGAGGTCGGGGAAGCATTCAACACGCTGGCCGGTCGTCTCGATGTCCTGTTGGAGGCCGAACGGGAGTCCGTTGCCGACCTCTCCCACAGGCTCCGCACGCCGCTCACCGCTCTCCGGCTGCAGGTCGAGACACTCTCGAATCTGGAAGAAGCCGAGTCTCTCGCAGCAGATATCGACGAACTCGAACACCAGGTGAACGAGATGATCTCCCGGGCACGCAGCCAGTCGGCCGCAGGCTCAGTTGCCGAAACCGTCGATCTCGGTGCCGTCCTGACCCATCGTGCGGCCTTCTGGCAGGTCCTCGCGGACGAACAAGGGCGCCCGACTTCGATCTCAGTCGAGGCGGGCGAGCATCTCGTGCCCCTGCAGCCATCTGATCTCGGGGCCCTCATCGACATCCTCATCGAGAATGTCTTCGCCCACACGTCGGCAGGAGTCGGGTATCGGCTCGGCGTGCGGACACACCGCGACGGGCGGTGCGTTCTCACGGTGTCTGACGCCGGGCAGGGTTTCGGTGATCTCGGCGTCGTCAGGCGGGGCGAGAGCGGAGCAGGTTCAACAGGGCTCGGTCTCGACA